>RGZZ01000648.1 GCA_010028905.1 Pseudomonadota bacterium
CCGAGGTGGTGACGAACTATCGCCTGGCGGCCAACACGCTCCACGCCATGGCGAACGAGATCCGCGGCTGTCAGGACTTCTTCTGGCCCAGCCTCTCTTCCGCAAAGATCGGTGCGGTGCTGGCTGTCACACGCGATCGGCCGCTGCGCTTCTCGTTCAAGGGAGAGGCCTCTGGCGGGCAGGCTGTCGCGGCGGTCTACACCTTCGACGCCTCGTCCGGCGAGATCCGCAAGAAGCTGTGTGATCTCAGCTCCTTCGTTGCGTCTGACCCCACGACGTGGGATCCCATCGGTGGAGGCGACGTGGATGGGCGGGTGGTTGCGAAAGGAATCAATGCGTTCAGCCTCTCGCTCGTCTCACGGAGCGCTGCGGTTCAACACGTGCGTCTCGATATCGGGTTGAAGGCCGCGGCATCGGTCTACGAGGCGTCGCGTGCCGATCTGCCTTCCATTCCGCTCTCTCTCGAAGTTGCGGTGGTCTCGCGATGAGGCGAAGCCTGCATCGGCGTGGACTGAGCCTGCTCGAGCTCGTGCTCGCGGTGTTCCTGGTGCTCACGGCGGTGACCTACCTTGCGAGCCTCTTCGTCTTCGGCAGCGCCCCGCAGCTGCGGGCACAGGAGATGACCCGCACCACCATGCTGATGTGCTCGCAGGTCGACGCCATCATTGCTGAGCCCGTTGCCGACGTGCAGCCCGCCCACGTATCCGGGCGAAGATTCGATCCTCCGTTCGAGATGTATTCCTACGATCTCGACATCACCACTTCGCAGGTGGTCGATCGCGATGGCTTCGACCGCAAGGTGGTGAGCTACAAGGTCACCGTGACACCGCCCAAAGGCAATCCGGAGACCGTGACGGGCTATCGCGTCTCAGAGGCCGATAGGGGCGCGAAGCTTTACGACACCTACCAGTGCGGCTCATGCCACATGCTGAGCGGCACCCGATCGGCAACCTCCACGACCTATGCCCCCACGCTGAACGGCATCGGTGCCACAGCGGGCAGCCGCGTTCCGGGGCTGAGCGCGAAGGCCTACATCCAGCAGTCCATCCGGAATCCCGACGCCTTCATCGCGCCGGGCTACAGCGCACCGTCCGGGATGGGCTCTGGGTACGACCGCCAGGAGATGCCCCAAGCAGATCTCGACGCCCTCACCCTCTTCTTGCTGAAGAAGTAGGGTAGAGAGACCGTGTTGCGTGCGCAGTGGCGGTAGAGGAGGGCGAGGGAGACTGCAGGGCCACACGCGCCAGAAGCGGTGCCCTCTGATGCTCACCCTCACCGCAGCGCTCAGCCTTCTTGCTGAACGCGCCTGGGAGCGGCGCACCCGTCGCGAGATCGCGCTGTGCAACCGAGCCTCAACGGGATCGCCGTTCGAGAGTGCCCCACCCCCCTTGCTCATACGCTGGCTCGAGGGCCTGCCCGTCGGCCAACCTGACGCGGCCGCGGTATATGCCTGGCACTTCGAAGCCGAGATGGCGATGACGCGGAGATTCACCGACGTGGTGTGCGGGTTGCTGGTGGCAGCCGACCTGGTTCGCATCCCAGATGCCGCCCGTGGCGCTCTCGCATTGGCGGTGGTGTGCGCGCCCGTGCTCAAACGCCTGGCGCAGCAGCGCTTCAACGAGGTGGAGGCAGCGCTTCCCCTGGTGGGAACGTTGGCGCTGCTGCGCGAGCGTGAGGTGGTCTGGTCGCTGGCCTCGGTACTGGCACGTCAATCGGGACCGAGCTGTGACTGGGCACACGTGCGCGACCGCCTGACGCGCATTCCGGTGCCAACGGCGGGACGACGCGACGCGCAAGCCCTCGATCTCGCTTCGCCTCGTCCGATGCGATATGCACTGCAAGCCCGTGCAAGCCGGCAATCGCGCCTTGACCTGCAGCAGAAGGCGCTGCGAGGACTTGTTCTCGGAGGGGCGTTGATGCTGGGTGGTCTGCTGGTCGTGCAGAGGTCGAGAAAGGCGTGATCTCGACGCTGCTTCAGCCAAGGCGACCACGCCGCCGCGCTGTGGTCCGTGCGGCGCGGTCTCTTAGGCGCAGCCTATTGCGTGCGCGCGACCTTGAACCAGTACCGGCCCGCCACCTGGGTGGTGAACGTGGGGAAGAACGAGGTCGAGGGCGCGTGGTTGGGCTCGCAGACGACGCTCTTGCTTTCGCTCGTCGAGAGCACAGGCGCTTGGGCAACCCCTGCACGCACCTCTATCGTCACCCCCACCGTCCCATTGAATGTGGTCGGTCCGTTGTTCTTCAGGACGACCACGACCATGTAGGTCGCGTTTGCCTTGAGCGGCGTAGAGAGATAGGTGCCCGTCGCCAG
>RGZZ01000649.1 GCA_010028905.1 Pseudomonadota bacterium
CAGCGCATCGATCGACAGGGGCGGCAGACGCAGGCTGAGGGCGACCGGAAGCTGGCGCAGGGGGGAAGTTGCCTCCACCTCCTCCGAGCGGAAGGCCACCACGGCCGTGAGACGCGCCGACGTTCGGGAGAGCGCCTCCATCAGAAATACGAGAGACGCATCGGCCCACTGCGCGTCATCGACGACGAGCAGCACGGGGCGAAGCGCGGCTGCCTCCTCGAAGAGGGTTCGAACGGCGTGCGCCGTTTCACGGGCGCCACCCGCGCCTGCCTCGGGTCGAGCGCGGGCCGAGGCGTAGGAAAGGGCAGGCACCGACTGCATCACCCCATCGACCCGCCGGGCGATCTCAACATCGCCCTGCGCCCGTAGATCGCGCAGCAGCTGGCCGATGAGCGCAAACGGTTCGATCGTCTCTGTTCGCGCGCCTCGGCCGAACACCACGAGATCGCCGCGCTGGCGGAACCGAGCCACGAGCTCCTGCAGCAGGCGCGACTTCCCGCCGCCGCTCGGCGCTTCGACCAGGGACACCGCCGGCGCGCGCTCACATGCGCGGGCAAGCGCGTCCAGCGCCTCCGCGCGCCCGACGAATGCAGGCTCGGTGAGCATGCTTCGCCGGTCAGAGAGCCCGAGAGGGAAAGACGGATCGGCCTCACCTCGCGCGCGCGCCTCGCGAATCTGCTCGAGATCGGCCAGCGCGCCGCTTGCGGTCTGATACCGCTCACGGGGATCTCGGGCGAGCAGGCGCATCACGATTGCGGCCAGCGCCGCGGGTGTCGTCTGCGGAAGGGGCTGCGGCACGGCCACGACGTGCTGTCGCAGCAGCGCGCGCGGGTCAGGGGCCGCGAAGGGAGGCTGCCCGCTCAGGGCGCGGTGCAGCACGCAGCCCAGGGCGTACAGGTCGGAGCGGGCGTCTACCCGTCCCTGAAGCAATCCCGCCTGCTCGGGTGACACGCAGCCGAGTGCGTCGAGAAGGTCGGGGTCGAACAGGGGGAAGGGGTCGAGGTCGTGCGGCGAGACACCGAAGAAGAGCAGCTGGGGAACTGGGGAGACGATGACGCTCGACGGGCGAACATCGCGATGCACGAGTCCAGCGTCGTGCAGGGCGGCGAGCGCCAGCAGAGCGGCGCGCGCAATCTCGATTGCCGTGTCGACATCGAGCGCGACGCCATCGACCGCATCGAGCGTGTGCTCGCTGCCCCCTCGCGCGACGACGCGCACCCCCGCGCTGTCGATGCGAACGTCGGTGATGGCGCACAGATGCGGGCTCTGAATTGCTCGCGCGATGCGCGTCTCGTGGTCGACGCGATGCACCACGCCTCGCGCGAGGGCGTGTGCGGGAGCATCGCGCGAATAGGTCACCCCGCGGTCTTCGGCGTCTCGGGCCTTCCGCGTGCGCAGGGCGCCCTCGATCGCCGTCCGCTCGAATCCGCGGTCGGGATCGTCGTCGGGGACCCTGGTCATGGCATCATCTTAACACGCTCTGCAAAGATTCCTTCATTCCAGCGGGTGAGGCTCCTCACCCTGAAGGGTGACGGGTGAGCCCTGAAAACAGCAACAACACACCGCGCTCACGGACTGCTCGAGGCCCCGCCCAACCCTTCCAGAAGCGCCCAGAGCCGCGCATCGAGCGCCTCCACGGCGCCGGCGATGTCCCAGTCGCGCGTGTCGCGGGGACCGACCATGTCAGACACAGCGCGTATCTCGATGAAAGGGACGCGCTGGAGCAGGCAGGCGTGGAAAAGCGCCGCACCCTCCATGTTGACGAGGTCCGGGTCGTAGCACTGGCGCACCCAGGCAATCGACGCCGGCGCGCTCAGCACGCGATTGACCGTGACCGACCGAACGAACGGGAGGTCGATACCGCTCGGAACGCACCCTCGAGGGGCCTGCAACCAACCGTCGCTGAACGGAGGATCTTCTGGCTTCAGAAGGCCCATGTCGACGATGTCGGCAAAGCCATCGCTGGTCTCCGCCCCCAGATCGGCCAGTCGCTCGGCGCCAACAAGCGCCACCGCGCCCTTGCCGAGACGCTCGGTGAAGCTTCCCGCGATGCCGGCCTGCACCACCATCTCGGGCATACGGGTCAGCAATGCGCGCGATATGTGTGTAGCACACTGCATCTGCCCGATCCCGGTGATGAGCAGATCAAAGGCCTCGGTTTCTATGATCTCTCCCGGTCGCACACCTGACATCGTGCGCTGCGGCGCCACACCGGCACGCGAAAGGGCCGGCGCAACCTCGAACGCCGTCGCAGCGACCAGGAGAAGCCGCATTCAGTGCTGGGGCGCCTGACGACGGGCCTCTTCCTTCC
>RGZZ01000650.1 GCA_010028905.1 Pseudomonadota bacterium
AACCTCTGGAACCACCGAGCTATTCGCGACCTTCTGGGCAGTACCAGCAAAGTCCGAGCCCGCAGCCGCCCCCACAGCCCCCGCCGCAGCGGCACAAGGCACGGCGACATCCCAAGACAACAAGGACGGCGGCCAGCCCGCCGCCGCGCAGCAGCAGGGCGGCCCCGTCGCCGGTCCCACCGAGAATGTCACCCTCACCCCCACCGCGCAGGAAGAGCTCGAGAAGAAGAAGCTCGAAGAAGAGAAGAAGCTGCAAGAACAGATCGATCAGCTGATGCAGCAGATCGATGAGACCAAGGCCCAGCTCGAGCAGGCGCAGCAGTCGCGCGACAAGAACCGCGTTGCGGCCCTCACCAACCAGCTACACGACCTCGAGGGGCAGCTGGGGGCGCTCATCGATCAGCCCGCCGTGCAGCAGGCCAATCCCGCTGGACACGGCGGAGGCGGCGGCACCCCGAACCTCATCCCCCCACCCGCTGGCGGTATGGGCGGCATGGGCGGCGGTGGGTTCAACCCCTACGCCTTCGGCAACATGGGGGGAGCCCGCGGAGCAGGCGGAGGCCTTAACCAGGGCAACTTCGCGCCCGCGGCCAACCCGAACGTGCAGATCCCGGACTACGGCAAAGGTGCGAACAAGGCCCAGATCGGCGAGATGCTCGATGCCGCCTCGAAGAAGTACGGCATTCCACCGAACATCCTCAAGGCCGTGGCCTGGCAGGAGAGCGGCTGGAACTCGAAGGCGCTGTCGTTCGACGGGCAGCACGGCAAGGGCGTGATGCAGATCGACGATCGGTTCCATGACTTCGCGCGCACGCCTGACGTGTTCGACCCCGCCAAGAACATCGACTACGGCGCAAAGTACCTGGCCGGTCTCTACGCGAAGTCCGGTTCGTGGTCTGGCGCACTCAAGAGCTACAACGGCGGGTCAGACTACCCGCCCAAGGTGCTCGCCCTCGCCCAGCAACAGCCGTGGGCGCGCCAGGGTCTGGCCTGACCGATCTCCCCCTACGAGAGACACCGACGAGCGCCAGGGCAACTCCCTGGCGCTCTCTTCTTGTAACCGATCACTCTCCGCGAACGGTGATGAACACAAGCTCCGGAGGGCAGAACAGGCGAATGCGCGGCGCCCACTCGCGCTCACACCCCACGCCCCGGCTCACGGCCAGCCAGCCGCCCGGGCCATCGGCGCCGCGACGGGGAAGCGCGTGGAAGCCGCCGGCATAGCGGCGAGGGAGCGATGAGAGCGTCATCAGGGGACCGAATCCCGGCAGCACGATCTGGCCCCCGTGGGTGTGACCCGCGACGAAGAGCAATCGCCCTGCGGCCCCATCAACGCCATTGAAGAGCGCGTCTGCCGCCACGTCCGGGCGGTGCACCGCCACGATGGTGAGGCCGGGAAAGGCCCGGGCAGCGGATTCGAGGTTCAACGGGAGAGTGCGACGTCCGAGCACGTTGGCGAGACCGATGATCTGGACCCCTGCACCCGGAAGAACCACCGATTCGTCTTCGAGCAGGCGCACCGGCGCACCATCGAGGGAATGCGACGACCAGTCTACGTCGCCGTGCACGGCGAACATGCCAAGGGGCGGCCGGTGACGAATGCGATCGAAGAGGGCGAGCAGCGCGGGACGCTCTCGCTCGTACGCCTCCTGGCTCAGCACCTGCAGATAGTCACCCGTAAGAAGGATGAGATCGGGGCGCTCGGCCTCGACGCGATCGAAGGCCGCCTGCTCGTAGGCAGTCACATGATCGGTCTGCAAGTCGGAGATCAGGGCGATGCGGAGCGGGCGCCCCCGATAGGCGGACGACACCGCTTCATAGCGACGAACCTGAAGGTCGAAGGGCTCCATCTCGCAGGCGCGCACGTAGGCTGCGTCCATGCCGAGGCCGAGGATGAGCAGGCACGCGCCGAGGGCCGTGCGCGATCGCAGCATCGACGCCCCGCGCAGCATGAGAAGTGGCGCGAAGACACAGAACAGGGCGCTGCACGCCACACGCATGTACGCGAAGTTGCTGTGGGTGAGCTGGCGCCCGATCAGGCCCGCAAAGACGAGGAGCCCGCCTGCGACGGTGACGGGGATGCTGACATCACGCCAGCGTCCCCCCCACTGGGTTCGCCAGAGCAGGCCGATTCCCACGGCGAAAGCTCCCGTGTCGGCACACGCGAGCATCACGGGAAACATGGGGCTTGGATTGCCCAGGGGACCACTTGCCATGCGAGCTCCGCTCGTACACATTCAGCCTCACTGCCTTCACGTCACGGGGCAGTGAGGCTGACGGAGACGTATACACGCCCCCGCGTCAGGGCGA
>RGZZ01000651.1 GCA_010028905.1 Pseudomonadota bacterium
TCGAGGGCGGCGCGGGCCTGGTTGCGTGGCGTGGGCTCGACCCCGTCGACGGCGCGGTCGAAGCTGACGGCAGCCACGTCGGCCACGGTGCGGGTGAACGTGGTGCGGTCGAGGGCCTTCTCGAGCAGCGTGATCCAGGCCTTCGTCGATGCGTCTGTGGCGTTGGCCGCGATGAACTGGGCGCCTCGCAATACGGCGCCGGTCTTGTCGTCACGGTAGGCCAGGTGACTGGTCTCGCCCGCGTGGGCCGCCTTCACCAGGGCCGCGGTGGTCTTCACCATTCCGCGGTCTGAGGCGTCGCCCTCCCTCACTGCGTCGAGGGCCGTGCGCGCCATCTGCTCGTCGGAGCGCGCGAACGTGTTTCCCTGCATCGCGGCCGCGGCAAGCCCGAGCAGGCGCTTCGATGCGTCGCGGGTGGTTCGGCTGGCGAGCCACGGCAGCAGCGCGCCGGCCACCTTCGATTTGTCGGCCTGGAACTGTCCGGAAGCGGTGTCTGCGTTCTTGGCCGCCTCGATGAGACGGCGGGCCAGCCGTGCCAGGTTCGCGTCGTCGGCTTCGCCGCGGGTGGCCACCTCTGCGAAGCCCGCGACCGCAAGCGTCGTGTTCGATTCGGTGAAGCGGCTGGCGCTCAGCGCTATCGCGAGCATCTCGGCCCGCGTTCGCGTCTGGGGCGTCTCGCCGTGATCGCGAAGAAATGCGGCACCCTGGCGGGCCATGACCGACTTGTCGTCAACGTAGGTGCCATCGGTGCTGACGGCCGCCGTAGCCTTCTTCAGCAGCTTCGTGAACAGCGCCGCGGTGTCGCTGTCGTCGAGGGTGCCGCCGCGCAGGGCGTTGCACGCCAGCGGGTAGAGCGCGTCCTTGGTCTCGCGGAAGCGGCACGAATCGAGGCCATCGACCACCGCCGACGCCACGGCCCTTCGCCGGGCGTCGCCATCGCCCTGGGCCATCTGTCGCAAGGCCCCGCGGGGATCGTCGATCTTCGGTGGGCTGAAGGGCCAGACCGCAAACGACCCATACGTGAGGGTCTCGAGCCCCAGCAGCCCGGACATGGCCGTACCCATCGTGCGGGTGGCGGCCGCGCCCAGCGCGGAGATCCGTTGTGACAGGGGGGGAGGGGAGGCAGCATCGCCGCCTGCGACCTCAGGGGGCAGGCTCTCGTCAATGCCCGTCGCGTCAACGGGGGCGGGCGTATCTGTCGCGGAGGAGCTGATCGCTTTCGCGGCGCCCTGGGCCACGCTCGTCGGTGTGGTCGGAGCAGGGGGCGAGGACGCGTCGAGTCGGCGGATCATGGCTGGCTGCCTCCCAGGCGTGGGATCAGAGGAAGCCCAGTTCGTCGTACCCCTGCTGAAGCACCTGCAGCTGTGTGGTGAGACGGCCGATGGCGAGGGTCTCCCCCTCGAGGCGGAAGTGGCTGCGGCGGGCTCCGCCCTCGCCCACGTCGTGCTCTCCCACAACGTCTTTCTGACGAATGCCCTGGGGGGTGCCCAGATCTTCGCGCCCCTTGCCGTCACCGACGTCTTGCGCGATCTTGAGCCCGCGGCGCATGGCTTCGACGGAATCGCGCAGGGTGTTGATGGCCGACTTGAGCTGGGTGCGGGTCGACTCCATCTCGGCCCGGCCTACGAGGCGCTCGGCATCCGGGCGCTCGACGTTGGCAGAGAGCGGCCCGCTCACCACCTCGCTGTCGGCATTGCGCGGGACTGACGAGGCCCCCGTTCCGAACAGCGGACGGGCGCCGCCGGCCGTGTCGATGGCCGCGTTCTGGGCGCGCATGTCGCGCACGGCCTGTATCTGGCGGCCCACCAGATCGCCGTAGGACTCGCACTGGGTGATGAGCCCGCGCATCGAGCCCTGGAAGTACCCAGGCCGTCGGGCCGCCGCGTGGGAGGCCTTGTTGAAGTCATTGAGGCACTTCGAGGTGGTCTTGAACCTTCCAGCCATCTGCCGGTTGAGGAAGGCGAGCACCTGGGTCTGCTTGAGCTTGCGCTTTGAGATGTCGCTGAGCTCGTGCCGGCGCACCTGTCGCCAGCGATGCAGCGACGCCGCCTGCTCGCCGCCGATCTTGTCGCCCAGGACGTGTCTGAGCTCGCGCTTCACGGTCGAGTCGGCGTTCTGGGTCGACCCGAGCACCTCGTAGTAGCGATCGGAGGCCGATGCCGCGTGCAGGTAGCGCGTGCTCGGGGAGCCGCCCTCGTCGAGGGGGGTGTGGAGATGCGTCGCGTTCACCGCGTGGAGCGACCCTTGCTCGGCGGGCGCGCTGAGCCGATCTGTCGCCCGGCTCAGACCCGATGCGCTG
>RGZZ01000652.1 GCA_010028905.1 Pseudomonadota bacterium
AGCGTGGGGGACACGCATAGGTCCATCACGCCACCGTGGGGGACACGCCAGTATGCCCCCGACACGAAGCCTGCGAGGCACGATGTCCACCACGCCACCGTGGGGGACAACCTCGTGTCCACCACGATAGCGTGGGGGACACGCATAGGTCCACCACGCCACCGTGGGGGACACGCCCAAGACCGCGAGTCAAGCAGCGCGTCGATGTTCCTCGATCTGCTTGAACCGTTGAGCGCGGCGCTCGCGAGCTTCCCGACGACGCTGGAACTCTCTTCGCGCGCCCTCCCCCCCTGCTCGTTCCAAATCGCGAAAGAACCGCAGCATCCAGTGTTCGGTGAACAGTTTATCGTTGTCGTAGCGAAGCTCTGGAATCAGAAGCCCTTCGGCGCGCTCTTCGTCCTGAGACGACTGACTCTTGTGCGGGTCACCATCCAGCTCCGCAAACACCCACTGACCACGCTTTCCTGGCTTCTTCTCCATAATGAGGAAGTCGACTCGAGCTCGCGCTTTCACATACGGCGCCTTCAACCTGACCTGACTGAACAGGACGTATCGTGCTTCATCGCGCTCCCAGGTCAGCGCCCACTGCATCTGATTGGCGCCGTAATCGGGAAGAAAGTCATCCAAGACAAGAAGCGGGCACTGATGCAGAGCGGGAGACGTCCACATCAATCGGGCGCCCGATGCGATGAGCATGAACAAGAGCAGCAGCTCGTGGGCCGTGTCTCGCGGAAACTCGTCCGAAAGAACACGAAATTCCTCGGGTGTGAGCTGCTCGCGTGCAGCGTGAACAACCTTCGTCGCAAAGCTCCCCAATCTGAGCACATCTTGAACGGTGGCTCCCCTGGGATAGTTCGCTCGCGTCGACGGTCGCTGCCAGAGGCTCACGACCGACTTGTGAAGACGTGAGCGACTCTCCGCGGGATCCTCGAGTGATTGGCGATCGCACTGCAGGATTCGCGCCAGTTCTTCCCTGTAGCGCTCAGATACAACAAGTTCTCCACGCTCCCACCGTGAGAAGAGCTTTCGAGTGACGCCGAGCCGAACCGCAACATCGTGCTGCGTGAGCCCGAGCTGATGACGACATTCACGTATTTTGGTAATCGCTTTCCGCATGACTAGAGACTATCGGACTCAGTTTGACAAAATGTTTCACAGCGGTGAACGTTGTGAGAACGAGTTGTAACAAGAAAATGAACACGACTTCTTTGCCGCTGAGCTGGAGCACGGGCTCAACTCCTGTAGAGCTCCACAAATGATCCCACACGACCCGAGGTCCACCACGTCACCGTGGGGGACAACGCGTGTCCACCACGCCACCGTGGGGGACAACGCGTGTCCACCACCACACCGTGGGGGACAACGCGTGTCCACCACGCCACCGTGGGGGACAACGCGTGTCTTGCTGTGGGGCAGCAGCCGTGGTGGCTACAGGTCCCCGCGCGATACGCAGGTCCTGCGGAGCTCGTACATTGTCACTTGGGAGGCGACCCCGCTACCCTCGTCAATCGGAGGTTTCTTTCGAGGACGGGGACGAGGGCGGGGGGGCGAGGCGAACCAGAGGATCCAGTCAGGTCGAAGGCCGTTGCGTACTCCGCGATCCCAGTGAAGCACGATGTTCGAGCTGTAGGTGTCGCGTGACAGCCAGGGGTGTCACATTGACGTGCGGCGCTGCTCTGCGACGTCTCAGAGGACTGAGGCCACCTTTTTCCGCGCGGAAGATTGCACAACAACACACGACTGCCACACACACCACACCCGACAACCTGTGCGCCCGTCACGTCGCCGCCCAGCTCTCCCCCGGTTCGTCCTCAAGACAAACGAAACCCTGACAAGAGCTCCGGGGTCGCCACCCATAGAATCACGCGCGAACTCCGTAGGACCACGCCGCCGGCAAGGCACCTGAAGCCACCTTCGCGCACTGCCGTCGCGTGAGCGGACAGCCTGCTGAGCGCCCCTTACACGCCCAGGTCCACCACGCCACCGTGGGGGACAACCCCAGGTCCACCACGCCACCGTGGGGGACAACCCCAGGTCCACCACGCCACCGTGGGGGACAACCCCAGGTCCACCACGCCACCGTGGGGGACAGCGCTGCGGAGCTGCACCAACGAGGGCGCCACACCAAACCAGCATACCACGCAAAACCCCGCAGGACTGGAACCGAACCGCGCAGAAAGCGGCGCCCGCCGTGTCCACTCGCATCCACGACGCACCCACCTTCATCGAAAAGCCAGAGCCCATGCCCCACGCTTCCTCGCTCAGACCCGACCACTGGAACTCCTTCCAGTCC
>RGZZ01000653.1 GCA_010028905.1 Pseudomonadota bacterium
CCATGACCCAGCGGGCGCCGGTGAACGGCATGCGCTCGAGCCGCGTGGCCACGCGGTATTCGCTCTCGAGGCGGTACTGCACCACCTCGAACTGCAGGGGGCCCTGCGCAGCGAGCACCGGCTCTCTGATGTCGCCGGTGCGTCGGTAGAGCACCTGCACGGCGCCCTCTTCCATGAGCTGCGACACGCCCTTCAAGAACGGGTCGCGCTGCGAAGGGTTCTCGACGCGCAGCGAGGCGAAGAACTCGGGGGCGAACCGGGGGATGGGCTCGAACTCGACCGCGTCGCCTGCGTGCAGCGTGTCGCCCAGCGCGAAGCTGCCCGGACTGATGATGCCGATGATGTCGCCAGGCCAGCCCTCTTCAGCCGCCACGCGCTCCTGCCCGAACAGGCGGTGGGCCTGCGAGAGCCGCAGCGCCTTCCCCAGGCGCGAGTGCTGGGCCGTCATGCCGCGTTCGAACTTGCCCGAGCAGATGCGCAGGAAGGCGATGCGGTCGCGGTGGGCGGGGTCCATGTTGGCCTGTATCTTGAAGATGAAGCCGCTGAAGGGCGATTCGACCGCGTGCATGCGCCCGTCGACGGTGAGGCGGGCCGATGGCGCCGGCGCCAGCTCGACGAAGCGATCGAGAAACGCCTCGATGCCGAAGTTGGTGACGGCGCTGCCGAAGAACGCGGGCGTGAGCCGGCCTTCGTGGAACTTCTCCTCGTCGAACGAGGTGCCCACGGCCTCGAGCAGCTCGATATCGTCGATGAGCTTGCGATGCACGTCAGGGCCGGCCAGCTCGGCGTAGTACGGATCGTCGGCCTTGCCCACGTGAACGGGCGCCTTCTTCTTGCCGTGCTCGGTGCGCTCGTACACGTGCAGCACGCCGTCCTTGCGGTCGTAGACGCCGCGGAAGTCGGTGCCGCTGCCCAGGGGCCAGTTCATCGGGAAGACCTGGATGCCCAGCGTGCGCTCGACCTCGTCGATGAGGTCGAGGGGGTCTTGCGCCGGGCGGTCCATCTTGTTGAAGAAGGTGAAGATGGGAATGCCGCGGTTGCGGCACACCTCGAACAGCTTGAGGGTCTGGGGCTCCACGCCTTTTGCGCTGTCGATGAGCATCACCGCCGCGTCGGCGGCCACCAGCGTGCGGAAGGTGTCTTCCTGGAAGTCGTGGTGGCCCGGCGTGTCGAGCAGGTTGATCTGGTAGCCCTTGTAGGGGAACTCGAGGGCGGTTGAGGTGATCGAGATGCCGCGCTTCTTCTCGAGGTCCATCCAGTCAGATGCCGTCGACTGCATGTTCTTGCGCGCGCGCACCGACCCGGCGAGGTGGATGGCGCCGCCGTAGAGCAGCAGCTTCTCTGTGAGGGTGGTCTTTCCAGCGTCTGGGTGCGAGATGATGGCGAATGTGCGTCGGCGGGCGATCTCTTCGGTGAGGGTCATGATCTTGGTGTCTCCGTGCTGATGGTGGTGGGGTCAGAAAGGCTACGGTTGCCTCCAGCGGCTCACCCGTCGGCCAGCACACGCGAGAAGCAGCGCAAGGCCTGGGCCAGGTGCTTGAACGCGGTGGGCCAGTCGTGGTGGCCGTCTTCGATGACGATGGGGTCGGCGTGGTTGCGCACCCCTCGCATCTGCAGCAGCCGTGTGACGTGCATGGTGCGGTAGAAGTTCGAGTCGCTGGGCTCGGCTTGCTGCGGTCCGCACTGCAGGTGGAACGTCATCGACCGCAGCAGGCTGTCCGGGCTGCGGGCGAGCAGGGCGGTGGGGCTGTTGGCGAACACGTGCTCGGGCTGGCGTGGGCGTCCGAAGACCGGGTCGAACATGCCGGTGTTGAGCAGGTAGTCGCCTTCCTCTTCACCGCCAGGCCGGTTGTGCAGATAGAGGAACGACCCGTCGTACGCGCCCGCGCATCTGAAGAGATGGGCCTGCGAGATGGCGAGCTTGAGCGACATGAAGCCGCCCAGCGAGAAGCCGTCGGTGGCGCGCCCGTCGCGATGGGCGATGGTGCGGAAGGTTCGATCGACGAAGGGGATGATCTCCTCGACCAGATGGGTGCCGAAGCGCCCCGTGCCCACGCCGCGCGTGAGCCGTCCGCTCACGCGCTCCGGCGCCGCCCAGTCGGTGGCGAGCCCCGTGAGATGGCCGTTGTCGTTGGCCATGCAGGGAGTGACCAGGATGACGGGGCGCACGGCTTTCGTGCGCACCAGCGCTTCCATCACCCGCCACAGATCGAGCATGGGCAGGCGCGGCGCCTCGGGCAGCAGCTCATAGCCACCGGGAATGGTGTAGCGACGCTGCCA
>RGZZ01000654.1 GCA_010028905.1 Pseudomonadota bacterium
AGGATTCCGGCGGACCGCTGCGGGCCGTCGAGGGCTTCGGTGAAACCCGGCGCTTCGCAGCCCCGTCCCCCTGCGAACCCCCAGGGGATGTCTGGGCGTTCGAATCCGCTCGAGTCGGTGCGGGCTCCTCGAGCACCCCAGACCACTCGACGACCGCGCCATTGTGACCGCCGCGGGCGCGCGCCACGGCTGGGGTGAGGTCTGAGATGGGGTGCCCCCGACGCGCTTCCAGGTAGATCCGTGCCTGACGCGTGGGAGAGGCATCGCCCCGCTGTGCCACGCAAGCCAGCAGCGCAATGCACAGCAGCAGGGGGACACGAACCCGTCGCCTGCTCTCGATGACTGCACCTCCTGTGTCAGTATCCACCCGCGTCCCGCGGGACAACGTGTCGGAGCGGTGTTCACGCTGCCGGGGACGGGTCCCTCCAGCCCCGGCGAACCCGGCGAGGCACCCCGCCGGCCGCGAGACGCGCACAGGCCAAGGGGTCGCAGACGATTGACACGCGGGTCCCCGTCCAACGGGCCGAAGTCTCCTTGCCCCAGAGAGTCGCAGGAAAACCGTCACGAGCTTTCGGGGGGGCTTCCCAGCCATGGTATGATAGGGGCCCAGGCATACGCCTCTCCGTGAAGAGGCGCGACAACCACCAACCGTGCTGGCCCTGCACCGACCTCGTTACGACTTTGCAACGAAAGAGGACCGCCCGCGATGCGTGCCGACCGCCTTGGCCCCCAGTCTACCCGACTGCCACGACCTTCCGCCTCCGCGAGAGATCAGGCCGGGGGACCGAGCGGAGACGCTTCGAGCGCCACGTCATCGGCCGCGGAGCCCAAGGAGTGGACGGTTCTCGGCTTCTTCAACGGAAACAACGACCTCGAACCGTTTGTCACCAGCGGCATCCAGCAGTCCGAGGGCGTGGGACCGAACGCGAACCTCAATGTGGCGATCCAGCTCGCCCGCGCGCCCCAGTCGATGGTCTACGGCAAGAGCAAGGAACGTGATGGCATCGACGGCGACTGGGCGGGGGTTCGCCGATACGAGGTCCGCTTCACGGGCGAGACCGACGGCAGCAAGATCCAGTCGAAGGTAACGGAGAAGCTCCCTTCCTTCACCGACATGGGCTCGCCGGGCACCCTGGCTGATTTCCTGAAATGGGGAATAAAGAACTACCCCGCCAAGCACTACATGGTGGTGTTCAACAATCACGGCGCGGGATTTCGTGGCATCAGCTTCGACGACGTGCACCAGAGCCACATCGACCCCACCGAGATGCGCGAGGTTCTCGAGCACGTCAAGTCGGAGACCGGGGTGAAGCCTGACGTCCTGCTGTTCGACGCCTGCGAGATGGCGCAGACCGAGGTGGCATACGAGCTGCGCAACAGCGCGAAGTTCCTGGTGGGCGGCGAGAACCTCATCGGCGCCCCTGGCATGCCGTACGCAGAGATCCTCGCGCGCCCGGCGTTCGATGAGAACGTGAGCGGCCGAGATCTGGCACGTCACATCGTCGATGCCGCAGCGGTCGACGAGGCTGACCGTGTCGATAATGGCCTCGACGAGGCTGCAGGACAGTTCTCGGCCATCGACCTCTCGAAGATGAACACCCTTCGCAAGGCGTGCGACACGCTCTCCCAGACGCTGCGTCAAGGGGGTGTGTCTCGCGCGCACCTCGTGGAGATCGTGAAGCGAACGAAGAAGTTCGACGGGCGCACCCGTCCCGACAAGGACTTCCGCGACCTGGGCGACTTCGCGAACAACGTGCTGCACAGCCGTCACGTGAAGAGCGACGCCATACGCGCCGCGGCGCAGGGCGTGCTCGACGCGCTCGACAAGGCCGTCATCGCGAACGAGACCGAGGGAGAGGGGATGTCGAAGGCGCACGGCCTCTCGGTGTACCTGCCCACGGACGGTGGTCGGAACCCGAAGCGTCCGCGTCAGCACGACCCCTATCGATATGAGATGCTCGACATGACGAAGGACGGCGAGTGGGGCGCCCTCATCGCCCACATGGGTCCCCGCCGCTGAGCGCGAGCGGTGCCCTGACCGCGGGGCACGGCGCAGCGACGCTGCATCGAACGCGTCCCTCCCCGCGATGAACCTTCCACGCAGGAAGCGACGGTGACTGGCGCTGGTCCATCGCAGCCGTGCCACTCGCCCGCTCGCCACGCCACCCACGCACCTCGCCGTCGCCCCTCGTGCACCACGGCCACTCGCACCCTGAGCAGCATGGCCACGCCACCTGTGGACCGCGCCGTCGACTAGAAGCCCAAATGGGCTTATACTC
>RGZZ01000655.1 GCA_010028905.1 Pseudomonadota bacterium
GCCAGAAGCACCGCCTTCGACCGAAGGCACAACGGTGCGCGTCGCGTTCACCCCGCAAGATCCCGCCACCCTCGCCACCGTCGAGACCCGCATTGCGCGCGATCACATCGGCGCCACGATGAGCGGCCCCCGCGTCACGATGGACGACAAGACCCCCGCCGCCGCGCCAGACGCCAACGGCGACTACATCTTCGCACCCGGCACGCCCGGCTTCCAGCAGGCCAACGCATTCGCGTGCACCGACAAGACCCTCGGCCTGTTCGAGAAGTACGTCGGCCACGAGATCAAGTGGGCCTTCGACGGTCCGCTCAAGATCCACCCGCACTTCAAGGACGGGTTCAACGCATTCTACCTGCGACTCGACCACTCGGTGAACTTCTTCGACGGCACCGACAACAAGCTGGGCGTGGTGATGCACGGCAGCGAGTCGCTCGACGTGGTGAGCCACGAGGTGGGCCATGCGGTTCTCGACGGCATGAAGCCCGGGCTCATCGGGTGGTTCGGCAGCGACGAGGCGAAGAGCTTCCACGAGTCGTTCGGCGACGTGGCCGCCATGCTCACCGCGCTCAATGAAGACACCGTTCTCGACGCCCTGGTGAGCCAGACCGGCGGCGACCTGCACAAGCCGAACCTGGTGACCGCCCTGGCCGAGCAGTTCTCGCGGGGCGTGAACGATGAGATGCTGGGCGGGCGAAAGCCAGACGACTGGACCATTCGCAACGCCAACAACCGCTACGTCTATCAAGACCCGTCGACCCTGCCCACCAAGCCTGGCGACCCGGACGTGCTCACCAAGGAGCCGCACAGCTTCAGCCAGATCTTCACCGGCGCCTGCTGGGACATCGTGGCCGGCATGACCGCGGCCAACAAGGCCCGGGGGCTATCGACCCGGGACGCCATCGTGGCCGCCCGAGACGCATTCGGCCCGCTGTACGCCCACACCGTCGAGCTCGGCCCGGACAAGATGAAGTCGTACAGCGAGATGGCGAAGGCAATGCTGGTCGCCGACCAGCGCTACTTCAACGGCCAGCACGCTGCCATCATCGGCGACGTCTTCACCCAGCGCAACATCGCGCACACCGACGCAACCGCTGCCCCGACTCGCCTGCCCGAGCTGTCGCTGGGCAGCGGCGCGCAGACCACGCTTGCGCAGGCCGACACCTTCCTGTCAGGCGCGCGACTGTCGCTCGGGGTCGCGTCTGACGCGCCTCTCACCGCCGAGAAGGTGTGGTCGAACGACCGCGGCGAGACCTTCGTGCGCTACGGCTACACCGAAGCGGTCGACCTCGATCCCCACACCTTCACCGAGGTGGGCGGAACCCTGACTCTCGGCTTCGGACCCGATGGCGCCCTGTTCCACCAGATGTACGAGCCGGTCGACGACGCGACCCGAGCCGAGGTTCGCGCAGACGCCGCACGAGTGATGGCCCGCAGGTCGGTGGCGCTCACCGCCCCCACGCAGGCCAGCGATCTGCGCCGCCCCGACGGCATGCCGTTCGAGGCGTGGATCGAGAAGGCGGGCGACCGCAACAAGCTCGTAAAGGTGCCGATGGCGTCATGAGCAGCACGCAGTCGTTCATCGTCACCGCTCCGCGGGCGAGCCAGGCTGCGGCCCTCAGGGCCGCGGTGCTGCGCCTCGATCCGCAGGCCCGCATCACCCACGACCTCCCCATCATCAACGGCTTCTCGTACGAGGGAAGCCCGCTCTCCCGTCAGGCCCTCGACCGCTACCAGGCCACGGACAGCGGGATTCGCGTGCACCCCGATGACGCCATCGACCTGCCTCCCCTGGCGCCGTCAACGCCTCGTCCGGTGGCGGGGCTCGACAACGTCGACGCCACCCTGCAGCTCGACAGGCTCTGGTCGCGCGGCGTCCGGGGAAAGGGCGTGGGGGTTGCCGTCATCGACTCCGGCATCGCAGACCACCCGGATCTGCACGGACGGATCACGGCCTTCCACGATTTCACCGGAATGGTGCAACGTCCCCATGACGAGAACGGCCATGGCACGCATGTGGCCGGCATCATCGCGGGCAACGGCAAGCGCTCCGGCGGACGCGCCACGGGAATTGCGCCGGAGGCCAGTCTCATCGGGCTCAAGGTCACAGACGAGATGGGCCACGGCAAGGCCTCCGACTTCATCGCGGCGATTCAATGGGCCGTCGACAACAAGAACCGCTACAACATCCGGGTCATGAACCTGTCGTTCGGACACCCCGTCACCACCTCGTGGAAGGAAGACCCGTCGGTGCAGGCCGTCGAGGCAGCGGTCGCCGCCGG
>RGZZ01000656.1 GCA_010028905.1 Pseudomonadota bacterium
GGTTCATCGCGCTTCGTTGTGATGGCCTCGCCGCCACGCTTCACGAACACGTGCGTGCCGCAGTACCGCTGGGGAACCGCGTCCCAGCGGAAGGTGCGGGTCTCGGGCTCCGGACACAGCGTGGTGGCGCGCAGGCCGTTGGCGCGGCAGAGCTTCACAGTCACGTTGCCGTCGGCGTCGGCTCCGAAGTGCATCACGGGGCGGCCCGCCATCGCCGCCTGCATGAAGCTGCGCCAGATGGGGGCCGGCACGTCTCCTCCGAATGTGCCGTACATCTGCGAATCGTCATCGTTGCCCACCCACACCGCCGCGGCGAGCTGGGGCACGAATCCGACGAACCAGGCGTCGCGATGGGCGTCGGTGGTCCCGGTCTTTCCGGCGGCGGGTCGGTCTGAGAGTCGTGCCGTATATCCGGTGCCGCCTTCCACGACGCCCTGCATCATCTCGGTAAGCCCCAGGGCCGCGATGGGATTCATGGCGACCTCGCCGGGCTGCTTGCGGTTGTCGATGGCCACGTTGCCCTCTGCGTCGAGGATGAAGCGAACGCCCGTGGGTGCGTGCCGACGTCCGCCTTGGGCGATGACGGCGAGGGCCGAAGCCATGTCGAACGGGGTGACGGCACACGCTCCCAGGGCGATGGAGCAGACCGCCTCGATGTGCGAGCGCACACCCATCTTGTAGGCGAGATCGACCACTCGCGCGGGGCTCAGCGCGTCGATGAGACGGGCCGACACGGTGTTGCGCGAGAATCGCAGCGCCGTGCGCAGCGGAATCGCCCCCATGAACCGGCCGTCGGAGTTCTTCGGCGTCCAGTCGTCGGAGGGGCCGATGTGAAGGGTGACGGGGGCATCGGGAACGACGCTGTCCGGGCTCAGGCCGGCTTCGAGCGCGGCCCCGTAGACGAAGAGCTTGAATCCAGAGCCGGCGGGTCGCTGTGCCTGCCAGGCTCGGTTGAACTGGCTCGAGGTCGACCATCCCGTTCCCCCCACCATGGCTCTCACAAAGCCGGTAGAGGGTTCGATGGCCACAAGGGCGGCCTGGGTCACATGCTGGGAGGCCGCGTCGCGAAGTCCGCGTGCAACCGCGTCCTCGGCCGCGCGCTGCATCGCAGGGTCGAGACTGGCGTAGATCTTCAGCCCGCCACGATACAGGGCGTCCTCACCGTAGCTGCTGATGAGCTCATGGAGCAGCCAGGTCGTGTAGTAGGGGTACTTGAGCACGTACGGGTCCTTGCGGGGGCGTGCGAAGCGCAGCTTCTCGTCGCGCGCGGCGCGTGCCTGTGCCTCGGTGATGGCGCCCACCTCGGTCATCCGGCGCAGCACGAGGTGCTGTCGCTCGAGGGCGAGCTTCTTGCTGGCGAATGGCGAGTACTCTGACGGCGCGGGAACCACGCCCACGATGAGGGCAGACTCGGCCAGATCGAGCTTCGCGGCCTTCTTGGCGAAGTAGGTCTGCGCCGCCGCCTCGAGGCCGTAGGCGCCGGCGCCGAAGTAGATCTGGTTGAGGTAGAGCTCGAGCAGCTTGTCTTTCGAGAATCGATGCTCGAGCTGCCAGGCCACCATCATCTCCTGGACCTTGCGTCGCACGGTGCGCTCGTCGTTGAGGAAGACGCCTCGCGCCAGCTGCATCGTGATGGTGCTGGCGCCCTGCGAGAGCCCACGGCTGCGCAGCCCCACCCAGAGCACGCGGGCCATGCCCACGGGGTCGATGCCCGCGTGCTGATAGAAGCGGGCGTCCTCCGAAGCCACGATGGCCTTTCGCATGCAGTCGGGCACCTGGGCCAGGGGCAGCCAGGTGCGGTTCTCGCGGTACAGGGTTGCGATGAGCTCGCCATTGCTCGCGAAGACCCGGGTGGTGGCGGCCGGCTGGTAGGTCTCCAGGGCGGTCACGTCCGGCAGGCCCTCGGCATAGGCGCTCACCAGGGCGTAGGCCAGCCCGCCGCCGAAGCCGGTGGCCGCGACGATCAGCAGGAAGAGCGCGCGCGCAAGCCGGCCGAGCCATGTACCCAGGCCGTGCCTTGTCGAGCTCGTTGCGCTCGAATCCGCCTTGCGGGCCGCCATGGATTCACATCCTCCAGTCTGGTTTCGACGGCCGAGGCCGTCTCGCTGTTCCCGCGGTATCATCGCGTTCCGTGGAGAGGGTTCTCCCAACGGTACTGCAGCCGGGTTTCAGGCGCGTGTAGACCAGGTTACAGTTTGACCACGTTCTTCGGACGCCTGTGAGGCAGGGGCCGGGCAGGCTCTCGAACAGGCTCTCGAACAGGCTCTCGAACAG
>RGZZ01000657.1 GCA_010028905.1 Pseudomonadota bacterium
TCGAGCTCGCCGTGGGCGTTCCAGCGCACGAGGTCTCCGGTTCGGTACATGCGGGCGCCCGGTTCGGGACTGAACGGGTCGGCGACGAAGCGCTCCGCGGTCAGGCCGGGGCGGCGTGCGTATCCTCGCCCGACCTGGAAGCCTCCCAGGTGCAGCTCGCCAGGGAGCCCGACGGGCGTGAGCTCCCCGTGGACGTCGAGGACATACGCCATTGTGTTGTCGACGGGCACGCCGATGGGAACAGAGGGTCGCTGCCGATCGGGGCTGCAGGTGTAGGTCGTGACGTGGACGGCGGCTTCGGTGGGGCCGTAGAGGTTGTGGAGCGTGATATGGGGGAGTCGCTCAGTGACGGTGCGTGAGGCTGTGACAAGCAGCTCCTGGCCGCTGCAGACGATGTCCTCGAGCAAGGGGAGGAGGGGTGAATCCGCGAGAGGGAGGGCTGCGGTGAAGTGCTCGAGCATGGGGGGAACGAAGTGCACGGTTGTGATCTGTTGCTCGTTCACGGTGGCATAGATGGCGACGGGGTCACGGTGTGCATCGGGTCTGGCGATGACGAGGGTGGCTCCCTCGCGCAGGGGCAGCAGAAGCTCACAGACCGAGACGTCAAAGGTGATGGGGGTCTTCTGCAGGACGCGGTGCATGCTGTTCAACGCGAGGTAGCGCTGCATCCACACGAGCTGGTTGACGATGCTGTGGTGCTCGATGCCCGCGCCCTTCGGGGTTCCGGTCGACCCAGAGGTGTAGATGACATAGGCAAGGCTGCGTGCGGAGCGCCCGCTGACGATGGGGGTCGCGCGAGGCATGCGTGCATGGATCTCCTGGGTGGACGGGGCGTCCAGCGCGACCACGGGAACTTCCTCGCGGGCGGCACCGCGGGTTCGTTCGTGATGCGCTTGCTGGGTGAGCACGACGGCCGCTTCGCTGTCGTTCAGCGTGAGGGCAAGGCGCGCCTCGGGCCAGCTGGGGTCGAGGGGAACGTAGGCGCCGCCGGCCTTTAGCGTGGCGAGGATGGCGATGAGCAGCTCGAGGCTGCGGTCCATGACGATGGCCACGCGGTCCTCTGGCTGCACACCGAGCGTGATGAGGTGGTGCGCGAGTCGGTTTGCGCGCGCGTTGAGCGCTCCGTAGGTGAGGGCGCGATCTTCGAAGACGAGTGCGACCGCATGGGGGTGTAGCGCGGCCTGGTCTTCGAACGCCTCTTCAACGTTGGACAGGAGTGCCTCGTTGGCGGTCAGCGGGATGTTCCCCATCTGGTGAACGGTGGCGATGTCGGCGGCGGTGGCGAGGCGCAGCCTGGCTATCGGGCGCGTTGCGTTCTCGACGATCTGCTCGAGGAGATGGAGGTAGTGACGGACCAATGACGCTGCGGTGTCGTGCTCGAACAGATCGGTGGCGTACACAGCGGTGCACTCGAGGGTGCCTTCCTTTTCGAAGACGTGTACCTCGAGATCGAAGCGCACCATGGCCTGAGAAGCCGCAAAGCCCGTGACAAGCAGATCGGCGAGCCTGAATCTGTCGAAACGGGCGTTCTGCAGCGCGAACAACACCTGTACGATGGGCTGAACGTCGGTTCTGCGCTCGGGCTTGAGCTCTGCCACGATCTTCTCGAAGGGCAGATCTTGATGGGTGTAGGCCTCGAGACAGACGCGGCGGGTTTGTTCCAGCACCTCGATGAAGGTCGGGCTGCCCGAGAGATCGCTTCGAAGGGCGA
Organism: Pseudomonadota bacterium; assembly: GCA_010028905.1. Lineage (NCBI taxonomy): Bacteria > Pseudomonadati > Pseudomonadota > Pseudomonadota bacterium. Next base: position 1,712 of record RGZZ01000657.1, read on the forward strand.
GGGTGTTCACGAAGAAGCCGATAAGGCCTTCGATCTCGGGCACCACGCGGTTTGCCACAGGGGAGCCGATGACGAGGTCGTCACTTCCGCTCCACCGCTGCATGAGCACGGCGAAGGCGGCGCGAAGAACCATGAAGAGGCTGGCGTCGCTCGCCTTGGCGAGCGCGTTGAGGCGTGTCGTGAGCGTTGCGCTGATCGTGGTTGTAACCATTCCCGCGCGATAGGTCGGGCGAGTGGGGCGCGGGTGATCGTAGGGGAGCTCGAGCAGCGGTGGGGCCCCGTCGAGATGCGCCTTCCACCAGTCGGTCTGGCGCTCGAGGTCGGCCCCCGTGAGCCAATCGCGCTGCCAGCGGGCGAAGTCGGCGTACTGCACAGAGAGGGGGGCGAGCGTCGGCGCCTGGTTCTGGCTGAACGCGCCGTAGAGCGCGTCGATCTCGCGTGAGAGCACGCCCATCGACCACCCGTCAGAGGCGATGTGGTGCATGGTGATGGTCAGCACGTGATCGTGCGCCGCCAGGCGCAGCAGGCGCGCGCGAATGGGCCAGTCAGCAGCGAGGTCG
>RGZZ01000658.1 GCA_010028905.1 Pseudomonadota bacterium
GTGCAGCGTCTCCCTCGGGGCTCTCCGGAAGCAGTCGCGTGGGGTTCCCCTGCGTGTCGTGACCTCGGGACGGTGCAGCGTCTCCCTCGGGGCTCTCCGGAAGCAGTCGCGTGGCTTGCTCGAGCAGGTACAAGGCGGTCTCGAGGTCGGCGAACGACACGGGGGCCTTTTCCAGCGCGCGCGATTTCAGCAGCAGCCAGGCGGCGGCGTGTCCCGTTGAGAGGTCAAGCCGCGGGTGAGCGTAGTCGAAGGGCTCGCGTTCGGCCAGACGGTCGCTCTCTGAGAGGAACGCCGTCTCGATGTCGGTGAGCACGTTCACGCTTGAGGCTTCGCGTCATGTCGAGGCGGCCCTGCACGGGCATTTTCCGCGAAAATTTGTAACAATGTTTCCGTGCGGACCCGTCTCATGCGATAAAATGTAACATGTCTTTCCTAGACGCCTGGTCGCGCGTGAGTGACGAGGGACCTGAAGAGGGTTTGAGTCTGGGTATCGCCCTCCCAAGTCGCGCGCGGCGGGGGCGGCCCACCGGAGGAAGAGAGTATCATGAGCTTCGACGGCATCGACGGCATCGACGGGGTCGGGGGACCCAAATGGCTGAACCAGGTGCCCACCGAGTTTCGCACCCACGTTGCGCAGCAGCTGCAGGCGGGCAAGGACCCGAACACCATTCGCGTCGGAGGCCAGAGCCTCGGCGACCTCGTCAACCTGAGCGGCGAGACGAATGACGAGGGCGGCCAGAACATCAATCCCCTCCTGCAGGCGCTTCGCGGGGGCGGGGGCGGCGAGAACAACAAGGGCGATCTCATGGGCCAGGGCAAGAACCTCGAGCAGCAGGGCAAGGACATGGTCGGTCAGGCCCAGAACCTCTTCAATCAGTTCCAGGCGCAGCAGGTGAAGGCCCAGAAAGGGCCACAGGGGTTGAATCCGATGGGGCTCGGGGGCAACCAGGGCGGGGCCAACCAGAACGGTCTCGGAAACCTGTTGGGGCAGCTGGGCAACGGGCTCAACCCTCTCGGCGGAGGGGGCAACGACAACCCAGGCCGCACCGCGAACGGTCCTGGGCAGCTCAACCTTCCTCAGGGCGCACAGCCCACGGGCAATGATCGCATCCAGTTCAACAACAATGACAAGCAGGGCGGCCAGGGACAGGTCAACAATGCCCTGCAGCAGCAGAACCAGAACAAGGATCAGGCGCAGCAGGCCAAGGATCAGGCCATGCAGCAGGCCAAGGATCTGGCCAATCAGGGCAACCAGCTCGGCAACGATCAGAACAAGAATCAGCAGGCCGACCAGAAGAAGGCCGAAGACCTGGCCAAGGACGGCCAGGCTGTGCAGAAGGATCAGGACGCGGTCCAGAAGGACCAGCAGGCGGTTGAGAAAGACCAGCAGGCGGTCCAGAAGGATCAGCAGGCGGTCCAGAAAGACCAGCAGGCGGTCCAGAAAGATCAGCAGGCTGTCCAGAAGGATCAGCAGGCGGTCCAGAAAGACCAGCAGGCCATCCAGAAAGACCAGCAGGCCATCCAGAAAGACCAGCAGCAGATCCAGCAGCTTACCCAGCAGATCACCCAGCTGCAGCAGCAGATCGCGCAGCTCACCCAGCAGATCGCCACAACCCAGGCGCAAGCCACCTCGATGCACGCGCAGGCTGCGGCGCTTATGTCGAACCCCTTCACGGCGGCGGCAGGCGCGGCCATGGAGGCGCAGGCGGTGGCGCTCGACGCCCAGGTGGCTGCCATGCAGGCCCAGCAGGCCCAGCTTCAGGCGCAGATGGCCCAGAAGCAGGCCGATCTCGCCAAGGTGCAGCAGCAGCTGGCCAAGGATCAGCAGCAGCTCCAGAAAGACACCCAGCAGCTCCAGAAAGACCAGCAGCAGCTTCAGAAAGACCAGCAGCAGCTCCAAAAAGACACCCAGCAGCTTCAGAAAGACAGCCAGCAGCTGCAGAAGGATACCCAGCAGCTCCAGAAAGATCAGCAGCAGCTGGCCAAGGACAGCAAGCAGCTGACCGATGACTCGAAGAAGCTCGAGCAAGACACCCAGACGAAGAAGAACATCGACGAGAACCTGAAGAAGATCGGCGAAGACCTCAACAAGAACCGCGACATGCTCAAGCAGGCCAACCAGGCGGCCAAGACCCAGGGTGACAACCAGCAGGCCGCCGACGGCAACGTCAAGGCTCTGCAAGACGCCCTGAAGAAGCTGCAGCAGGGGGGCAAGGGTGGCGGTCAGGGTCAGGGCCAGGGCCAGCAGGGC
>RGZZ01000659.1 GCA_010028905.1 Pseudomonadota bacterium
GGGCCCCAGGTGAAGGTGAAGCGCGTCGAAGACATCCCCATCGTCACGAAGACCCCCTACGACGCGCGACTCGACGTCAGCGCGGCGGTGAACGCGGCCCTCGCCCGCGCGCGCAGGAACGGCAGGCGCGTTCTCCTCGACTTCGGCGCCAACTGGTGTCCCGACTGCGTGCTGCTGGCCAACGTCATGCGCCTGCCCGAGGTCGACGCCTTCGTGCGCGATCACTTTGAGGTGGTACTCATCGACGTAGGTCGATTCGACAAGAACCTCGAGATCGCGAAGCGCTTCGGCGTGAAGGGCAAGCTCGAGGGCATTCCCTCGGTTCTCGTGCTCGACGCCAGCGGGCGCCTCCTCAACCCCGACCGCATCGCCGCGCTGGCCGACGCGCGTTCGATGACGCCCCAAGGCATCGCCGATTGCGTTGCGGGCTGGGCACGCATCACGCCCGCGAAGCGCTGAGTGCAGCGCTACAGGCGGGCGCGCCACGTTATCCCCACGAGGGCGTAGGGGACACGTGCTTGTCCACCACGAGACCGTGGGGGACACGTGCTTGTCCACCACGAGGCCGTGGGGGACACGTGCTTGTCCACCACGAGGCCGTGGGGGACAAGGCGCATCTGGATGGCGGACAGCTGCGTGAGTGGCTGCAGGCAGCCCTGCGGGACGTCGGTCCTGCGGAGCTCGTGCAGTGTCACCTGAGAGGCACCCCCGCGACACTCGCCAATCGGATGATCTTTTCGAGGATGGAGACCGGGCCGAGGGGGCATAGGCGAGTTCGAAAGCGAAGCCGGTGCTGAACACGAAGCCAGGGCCACTGCGTGGCCTGCAACCTCAGCGCGCCCGACCTCAGTGGAAGATGGCGTGGAGAATGGTCGTGCCCAGGTAGCCCACCGCGCCGATGGCCCCCACGATGGGGGCGGCGGGACCCGTCGCCGGACTTGCGATGAGCATTCCGCCGAACACCGTCTTGAGGCCGCCGGCAACCTGATCACGGCTGGCCTGGCGCGTCATCTGACCCAGACGCCCGTGCACCGCGTCGTAGTCTGCCTTCACCTCTTCGCTCACCTGACCGCTGGCGTCGGCATTGGCGGCCAGGGCGTCAGCGGCCACGTGATCGAGCTCGACGACCTGGTTCTTCGTCACCACGCCCTGGTGGATGTCGGTGACGCCATCGACGACGGCGATACCACCGGAGACCACCGAGAGCACCGCGGCCGTTCCCGCGGCGGCTTTGGCCGATTCGGCCAGCGAGAGGGCCTGTGCCCCCTGGGCCTTGGCCTGGGCGCCCAGCGCCATGGCTTTCGCGAGGTTTCCGGACGCAGCCGCGCCCTGGGCGAGGGCCGCGGTGGCGTGGGCGCTGGCGGCCAGGGCCGTGGCAGAATGGGCTGCTTGCAGGGCGGTGAGGGTGTGGAAGGCGGTTCCGGCAAGGGTGAACGTGCTCCCCACCTCGAGGGCCAGCTGGGTCGGACGGGGGCCCTGCGCCACCTGATCCGGCGGCGCGGTGGGCTGAGGCGTGAAGGCTGCCGCGTCGAAGGTCACGGGCGCGGTCGCGCCGTCGAAGAGCGTCCCGCTGAGCAGGCGCTCAGAGAGCGACGAGACAGCAGGTGCACTATAGGCCTGGGCTACATCGACAGTCGTCTGCTGGGGCGTTGCTGGCGCCGTGAAAGACTGTGCGGATGTCAGTGCCGCATCACGCGTGAGCGTCGTGCCGCTGAAAGATGCCAGCGCCTCCGCGCCGGTGAGTGTCGTGCCATCCGCGAAGGCCACCAGCGTCTCCGGTGCGGGCGCCTCGGCCGTCTCCGGCGGATTCACCACGGCGGAGACCTCGGGCATGAGGTACCGCGTGCTCATGTGATTCACGCGCACATGCGCGTTCACCGCTGCGGTGATGGGGTGATGCGCGGCCCACGTCGGGTCGGTGACCACGACGGCGCCCTGGGGGATCTCCGCGGGGACGGGCGCGGGTGCGACCTCTGCAGTCTCCGCGGGCGCGGGCGCGACCTCTGCAGTCTCCGCGGGCGCGGGTGCGACCTCTGCAGTCTCCGCGGGCGCGGGCGCGACCTCTGAAGTCTCCGCGGGCGCGGGTGCGACCTGTGGAGCATCCGTTGGAGCGGGCGCGACCTCGGCCGGGGCGGCCAGCGAAGGCGCGGGGGCAACCTCAGCAGGCGCAGGCGGCGCGGGCAGCGGCGCGACCTCGGCCGGGGCGGCCAGCGAAGGCGCGGGGGCAACCTCAGCAGGCGCAGGCGGCGC
>RGZZ01000660.1 GCA_010028905.1 Pseudomonadota bacterium
TGGCGCCGACGGCGCCGACTCCGTGGATGTTCGACATGAAAATACCCTCCTCGTCAGACCCCTCTTCGGGGAGTCTTCACGCCAGTGCAGGGATTCGTCTAGGGGCGCAGGCCCCTCTGGTCAGCCGCTGGCGCGGGCCACCGCCACCTCTGTGTCGGCGGTCTGCTGTGTGCGGGCGGTGTGGCGTTCGACCGACGCCTTCACGAAATCGCGGAACAGAGGGTGAGGCCGACCAGGTCGCGTCTTGAACTCGGGATGGAACTGGCAGGCCAGGAACCAGGGGTGATCGGTGAGCTCCACGATCTCGACCAGGTTGCGCTCGGGCCATCGACCGCTGAAGCGCATGCCCGCTTTTTCGAGAGCGGGAACGAGGGCATTGTTGACCTCGTAGCGGTGGCGGTGGCGCTCGGAGATCTCGTCTGCCTCGTAGGCCGCGTGCGCCAGGGTGTTCGGCTCGAGCTTGCAGGGATAGGCCCCCAGGCGCATGGTGCCGCCCATGTCGACCCCCTCCTGATTGGGGAGAAGGTGCACGACCGGATGCGGGGAGTGCGCGTCGACCTCGGTGGAGTGGGCCTGGTTCCATCCCAGAACGTTGCGCGCGAACTCGACCACAGCCCACTGCAGGCCGTAGCAGATGCCCAGGTACGGGATCTTGCGCGTGCGCGCGTACTCGATGGCCTTCACCTTCCCCTCGATGCCGCGGCTGCCGAAGCCTCCCGGCACGAGGATGCCATCGGTGCTGGCGAACAGCTCGTCGAGCGCGACGGTGCCATTGACCAGGTCTTCCGCGTCGATGCGGTGGATGTCGACGGCCACGTTGTTGAAGGCGCCAGAGTGCTGCAGCGACTCTTCGATGGACAGGTAGGCGTCCTTGAGCTCGACGTACTTGCCCACCAGGGTGATGCGCACCTTGCCCGCGGGCTTCTTGATGCGCTTCACGAGCTGCTTCCAAGCCTCGAGCTCGGGCGTGGTGGCGGGCAGCCGCAGCTTCTGGGTGACCAGGCTGCCGAGCCCCTGCTTCTCCATGAGCAGCGGGATCTCGTAGATGCAGTCAACGTCCTTGCTCTCGATGATGGCCTCTTCCTCGACGTCGCAGTAGAGCGCGATCTTGGCGCGCATCTCGCGGTTGAGGCCCTTCTGGGTGCGGCAGACGATGATCTCCGGGTGGATGCCGATGGCCCGCAGCTCTTTCACGCTGTGCTGCGTGGGCTTCGTCTTCAGCTCGCCCGCGGCCCCCAGATGAGGCACGAGGGTGAGGTGGATGTAGAGCACGTTCCCCTCGCCGGCGTCTTTCTTGAACTGGCGGATGGCCTCGATGAAGGGGAGGCTCTCGATGTCTCCCACCGTGCCCCCGATCTCTACCAGGGCGACGTCGGCGTCGCTCTCCTCGGCGACCTTGCGGATCTCGGCCTTGATCTGGTCGGTGATGTGCGGGATGACGCGCACCGTGTCGCCGAGGTAGTCTCCGCGGCGCTCACGCGAGATCACCGTGTTGTAGACCTTGCCCGTGGTCACGTTGTTCGAGGCGGCCAGGTTCTCGTCGATGTAGCGCTCGTAGTGCCCCAGATCGAGATCGGTCTCGGCGCCGTCGTCGGTGACGTACACCTCGCCGTGCTGATACGGGTTCATGGTTCCCGCGTCGACGTTGATGTACGGGTCGAGCTTCTGGATGGTGACGCGGAGGCCGCGTGCCTTCAGCAGCGTTCCGAGGGACGATGTGACGATGCCTTTCCCGATGGACGAGACGACGCCGCCGGTGACGAAGATGTACTTGTGCTTCTTGTGCGCCATGAGCCTTCTTCCGATGCGCGGGCACGTATCGAGCGCCGCGTGAGGCGCCCGGCCCGAGGGTTCATTCGTAGTTGAGGACCACGATCCTCGTGCGCTGGGGCAGCCGCGGGAGGTCGACGTCGACGGCCATGGTAGCGGCCTGCTCCACGTTGTCCATTCGCGAGAGGAAGGAGTCGATGGGCTCGTGGGCGAGGTCGGTGCCCTCACAGTGCGTGGTGAGGTAGTGCATCGGGAACACGAGGTTGGGGTTCAGCTGGTTCATGACGAGCGCCGCCTCGGTGGGCTCGAGGGTGCAGTGCCCCCCCACAGGAAGGAAGAGCACGTCGACCTTGCCCAGCGTCTTGACCTGCTGCTCGGTGAGCAGGTGCCCCAGGTCACCCAGGTGACAGAAGTGAACCCCTTCCACGAACCAGTGGAAGACGGTGTTCGGGCCGCGGCGGCGCCCCGCGAACTTGTCGT
>RGZZ01000661.1 GCA_010028905.1 Pseudomonadota bacterium
CTCATATCCGGAATGTGGCGCAGCGATATCTGACTGGTGACCTCGCGTCGAATGAAGCCACGCGCGCTGTTCAGGCCCGCGATGGCGTCCTCCCGCTCCTGCGCCTCGCCCATGACACTCACGTAGACGCGGGCATGGCGAAGATCGGGCGAGACTTCGACATCGGTCACCGTGACGAAGCCCACACGAGGGTCCTTGACCTGGGGAATGATCTGCGAGGTCACCTGCCGCAGGAGGTTGCGCACGCGATCGAGGCGATGGCTGCCCATCAGTCGCGTGCCTTCTCCTCCATCTTGTAGGCCTCGATGATGTCGCCCTTCTGGAAGTTCGGGAAGCGCTCGATGGAGATGCCGCACTCGTATCCTGCGGCAACTTCCTTCGCGTCGTCCTTGAACCGCTTGAGCGAATCGATCTTGCCCTCAAAGGCCACCACGCCGTCTCGCAGCACGCGGACGTCGCAGTTGCGAATGACCTTGCCCTCGGTGACGTAGCAGCCCGCGATGGTGCCGATCTTGGAGAAGGTGAAGATCTCGCGCACCTCGACGCGTCCGAGCGCCACCTCTTCGAACTCGGGAGCCAGCATGCCCTTGAGCGCTGCCTGGATGTCCTCGATGAGATGGTAGATCACGCGATAGCTGCGAATGTCTACGCCTTCCTGTTCGGCCAGCTTCTTGACATTCGGGTCCGGGCGGACGTTGAACCCGATGACAATGGCGCTCGACGCCGTCGCCAGAAGGATGTCGGACTCCGTGATGGTCCCCACGCCGCCGTGAACCACATTCACCTTGACCTCGTCGGTGGTGAGGCGCAGGAGTGAGTGCTTGAGCGCCTCGACCGAGCCCTGGTTATCTGCCTTCACGATGAGGTTGAGGTCCTTGACCTCGCCCGCCTGCATCCGGTTGAACAGGTCGTCGAGGCTGGTGCGCGGCATTGCAGACGCACTGCCCTTCTCACGCACGCGCAGCTCACGCTGCTCTGCGATGTTCTGGGCCATCTTCGCGTCATCGACGACCTGAAGGAGGTCACCTGAGGCGGGCACGGTGTTGAGGCCGATGATCTCGGCCGCCATGCCCGGAGAGACCTTGCCGATGCGCTTCTGATGGTCGTTGATCAGGGCGCGGACCTTGCCCCAGGCCGGGCCGACGACCACCGCGTCATTGACCTTCAGCGTGCCGGTCTGCACCAGCACCGTGGCCACCGGGCCGAGACCCTTGTCGATCTTGGCCTCGATGATGATGCCCTGGGCCTTGCGGAGCGGGTTGGCCTTCAGCTCTGCCATCTCGGTGACGAGCAGGATCATCTCGAGGAGATCATCGATGCCGGTCTTCTGCTTGGCCGAGATGGGCTGGCAGATGGTTGTGCCACCCCAGTCTTCTGGCACGAGCTCGTGCTCGGTGAGCTGCTGCTTCACGCGGTCGACATTTGCATTCGGCTTGTCGATCTTGTTGATCGCCACCACGATGGGCACCTTGGCCGCCTTCGCGTGGTTGATGGCTTCGATGGTCTGCGGCATGATGCCGTCGTCAGCCGCCACCACCAGCACCGCGACGTCGGTGACCTTCGCGCCACGGGCACGCATGGCGGTGAACGCTTCGTGACCCGGCGTATCGATGAAGGTGATGAAACGGCCGTTGTGGTCGACCGAGTAGGCACCGATGCTCTGCGTGATGCCGCCCGCCTCGCCTGCCGTGACGTTGGTGTTGCGAATGGCGTCGAGCAGCGAGGTCTTGCCGTGGTCGACGTGACCGAGCACCGTGACCACGGGAGGGCGCGTGACGAGGTCTTCCTCCTTCTCGCTCTCCTGGGTGACCTCTTCGTGCTCCTCGGTGAGGACTGCGTTGAAGCCGTGCGACACGGCGATCTGCTGGGCCTTGTCGAACGTGATGGTCTGGTTGATGGTCACCAGAAGCCCTTGACTCATGAGCGTCTTGATGATCTCGGTCGGAGAGATGCCGAGCTTGCCGGCAAGCTCCATGACGGAGATGTGATCGGGAATCTCGAGGTCCTTGAGCTCAACGGTGGGGGCCACCGCCACGGGGGCAGGCGCGCCGTAGCCTTTGCGCCCGCCCTTGTGCTGCTGACGATCACCGAAGCGTCCTCCGCCAGGGCGCCCGCCCTGCTGGCGTCCGAAGGCGCCGGGGCGCTGACCGTAGGGAAGGGGGCGAGGCTGGTGCGGCGACTGCATGGGGGGAGGCGCGCCAGGCGTGATGGTCGGGCGCACCGCTGGACCACGCATCGGACGTGGAGGA
>RGZZ01000662.1 GCA_010028905.1 Pseudomonadota bacterium
AGAACGAGGTCACCGGGACCCACGAGGGTGCTGATGACCGATTGATTCGTGGCGTGGCCGCTCACCATGGCCACGCAGTCGTCGACGCCCAGGAAATCGGCCAGCGCCTGCTCGAGGGTGCGATGCAGCGTGAGCTCTCCGGCCACGAGCCGCGATGCGCCCACCGTGGTGCCGTGGCGCGCGATGGCGTCTTGCGCGGCGGCGTTGATGTCCGGGTGTCCGTTGAGGCCGAGATAGTCGTAGTGGGTGAAGGCGATTCGTGGCTGCCCACCTACCGATACCGCTGACCCGGCGACGCCGTCGTAGGGCTCGAAGTAGGGGTAGAGCGTGCCCCACGACGTGCGGCGGGCCTCGAGCTCACGCACCTCGGGAAAGGCCTCGATGCGCCGCTGCGCCTCGGCGACCTGCCACGTTCGGCTACGGGTCAGGAGGGGTACCACCTTCGCATGCACGCCACGCATGAAGCAGATCGGAGTGCCGTTCTGTGACAGGGTGAATCGCGCCCACAGCGCGTCGCCCTCGTGCCTTTCGACGTCGATGCGCACGTCGACGAGGCCGGGAGCAGGTGCAGACAGCACGACAAAGGCCCCGATGTCTTGCGGCAGCAATCCCTTGTCGAGGCTGTGGGCCGCCAGGTAGAGGGCCAGCTGAAAGGCGCCGTCGATCATGTGCAGGTCGACGTGCCAGCGCTCGCGCGGGTCGGCGGGGGCGCCCTCGCGAGGCGTGGAGGTGCGCACGCGCCCCTCGATGGACGCGCTCTGCATGCGCGTGACGCACGCGATGGCGCGCATGCGCGGACCGTGGAAGGTGTGGTCGCGGTAGAAGGCATCAAGATCGCGCATCGGTGGCGCTGTGCGTGGAGCGGGCTCACTGTCGGCGCCTGCGGGGGAGAGCGGCTCAAGCGCTTCGGGCATGTCGCCGATGCGGGCCTCGAAAGCCGTCACCTCGTTGCGGGTTCCGCGGGTCTCGAGCAGTGCAAGAGCGTTTGCGTCACGTGTTACCCGCAGCCGGGTCTCGCCGCGCACCATCACGCCGCGGGTCACCCGCACATCGTGAAGGGCGAAGGGCGGCGTGAGCCCCTGGCTCCACGCAAAGAGATCGAGCGCGCTGGCCAGCGGAACGAACGGACGGCCTTGAAGCGCATGGTCACGCAAGAAGGGGTGCGTCGTGGTCGACATGGTGACCTGTTCGGGGAAGGCACAGGTGGGGTCGGTTTTCACCAGCGCGGTGATCTCGGCCACGGTGGGGTCAGTCGCCCAGAATGCCTGCGACGGCTGAACGCCATGCACCCGGGCGAGGTGGGTGGCCAGCTCAACGAACATGATCGAATCGAACCCGAGATCGGCCACGAGGCGGTGCGACGGCTGCACGTCGGTGCCTGAGCGGGCGGCGATGCGCGCGATAGCGTCTGCGGGACGCTCACGACGCGGAGCGGGTTCTGCGGGAGCGGAAGGGGACGAGGAGGCCAGGGGAGGCGGCGGCCGCTCGTGCGAAGCCTCGCGGTCTGCGTCCGAGACGGCCTGGGGGCGTGGGGCAACGGGCCAGAACCGCTCTCGCTCGAGCGCGGCGATGGGCAGATCGACGATGTGTCGAGCGGCTTCAGGGTACAGCCCGGTAAGGTCGACGGCGTGCCCTTGCAACCATGCAAGCCCTTGCCGAAGCAACGGGGGCACGTCGATGTCGTAGAGGTCGCTGTGGCCACAGGCGCTGTCTCCCCCACGGGAGCACGGCGGAAGGGGGTTTGAGACAGGTCCGACCAGACCGTCGCCTCCTGCGCGCCTGGGTGCATCTGTTGGGGTCGACAGGGCCTGTCGCGCGTCGGTGATGCGTTCGAGCACGTCGTGAGCCGTCGTGGCGATGAATGTCGCTCGCCAGCGTGATGCAGATCGGGTCACCGAGAGGGTGAAGGCTGCGGCCCCAAGCAGATCGGGGTCGAGGCGCTCGATGGCGGTGGCGAGATCGCAGAGATGGGCATCGAGCAGAGCGGGGGTCTCGGCGCCGCAGCAGAAGAGCAGGGGAGACGCAGGGAGGCGCGCCGTGGCCCTGGGTGGCGCGCTCTCGAGGACGGTGAACGCGTTGAGCCCGCCAAACCCGAATGCGCTCACGGTGGCGCGGCGCGTGCTGCCCTTCCACGCTTCAGCCGTGGTCGAGATGGGGAATCGCAGGTGGGGGTCGATGTCATCGGACCAGGCCTCCCAGCTTGCCTGAGGGGGGAGGGTGGCGTGATAGCAGGCCAGGGCCGCGCGC
>RGZZ01000663.1 GCA_010028905.1 Pseudomonadota bacterium
CCCTCAGACGGGCGAGCTGCACTCGCACGTTCTCCAGATGATGGAAGAGGGGCGTCGATCGCTCGGTGATCGCATCAAGCCTGAGATGCATCAGGCGGTCATCGAGATCGGCACCGATATCTGCGCCAACGTCAAGGCGGCGCGGGAAGACCTGCTCAACGCGCGCAAGACGGTTCACACCGTCGCGCGCAACGCAGGGCTTGCGATGGTGGCGGCTGCGACCCACCCCTTCTCCGACTGGCGCATGCAAGACATCACCGAGGCCGAGCGCTACCGTGTGATCGTCGAAGACCTTCAAGACATCGCGCGCGGCAACCTCATCTTCGGCCTGCACGTGCACGTGGGCATCACCGACCGCGACCTCGCCATCGACATCATGAACGCGGCGCGCTACTTCCTGCCGCACATGCTTGCCCTGTCGACCAACTCCCCGTTCTGGCTGGGTCGCAAGACGGGCTTCAAGTCGACGCGCACCACCATCTTCAAGCGCTTCCCACGCACCGGCATCCCGGACTACTTCGGGTCGTACGGCGAGTTCCAGTCGTACATCAACCTCCTGGTGCAGACCAAGTGCATCGACAACGGCCGCAAGATCTGGTGGGACGTGCGGCCCCATCCGAACTTCGACACCCTCGAGTTCCGCATCTGCGACATCCCGACCCGCGTTGACGATACAATCGCCCTTGCGGCCCTCTGTCAGGCCGTCGTCGCCAAGCTGTGCCGCCTGCAGGAGCGCAACCTTGGCTTCCGGCTCTATCGCCGAGCCCTTCTCGAAGAGAACAAGTGGCGCGCGGCGCGCTACGGCATCGACGGCAAGCTCATCGATTTCGGCAAGAAGGAAGAGACCACGGTGCACCACCTGGTCGAGGAGATCCTCGAGTTCGTTGACGAGGTGGTCGACGAGCTCGGCAGCCGCAAGGAGATCGAGCATCTGCGCCAGATCTGCCAGCGCGGCACCGGTGCTGACGAGCAGCTGAAGGTTTTCGAGGAGACCAACGATCTGCGCAAGGTGGTCGACTTCCTCATCGAGACCACGCTCGACGGAGTGGTCTGATCGGCGTGCCGAACCAGAACCCCATTCCCAAGCTCGTCCCCAAGCTGGTGAACCTGCTCTTCACCCTCGCCCTCGCCTACGGCTGCTGGTACGGGTGGCAGCTCTACAAGAGCTACGAAGGGGGGTACGTGCGTGGGCTCACCGATGGCAAGGTGCTGCGCGATCAAGCCATCGCCCGAGGCTGGCGAGCACAGACCTTCCTCTCCGAGAAGCGCGATTTCTCCGCACGCTACGGCCCACGGTCAGAGAAGACCTGGAAGGACAGCCTTTACCGGCAAGGATGGCACATGGCCGTCGACAAGGCCACCGAAGACGTTCCACACTGACCCATCACGCGAACGCTGAACCCCAGGCTTCCCTGACGCCGCTCTGGCCTCATGCCGCGAGCTGCATTCTCCCGTGCATGTAGTTCTCGAGCAGGAAGCTTGTTCCGGGTATCACCGATGCGTACGCGGCTCCGATCGCGAAGCCGTCGCCGCTCTCTCGCGACCAGACGGTCTTCACCCCGAGATCGACGGGACCGCTGGCAAACGTGACCCGCACGTAGACGCGTTCCCCCGGGATCGGCTGCAGGGAGGCGCAGTGCAGGCGCACGCCCTTCGCGCTCACGTCGAGCAGCGTCGCGTTGAACACGGCCCCCTCCACGAGGTACGGTGCCCCCTTGCGCTGGCGAACACGAACCGTGGCCGTGCTGACCTTTCCCGGGACCACGAGCTGCACGATGACGCCGTCGCGATGACGAAAGCCGTCTCGTCGCTCAACCTCGATCTCGCGTTGCGCGGGTCGAGGGGTGAAGGCCGCGCGGAGCCGGCGTACGAGGGACGTCAGGAACTGCATGGGTGCTGCCTCGCTTTCGTGCTGAACCGGGTGGGGATTGTGCGAGCGGTGAACCGCCTGAGACTGAGTATACGCGGGAGATGTTGCTGACTTGTAACATCAGCGAAAACTTTTTGTGAACTGACTGTTAGGGGTTCATGCGATTTTGCGCCGACGGCGCGTTGCGGCCCGATCTGGTCAGCGAGAGAGGGCTGTTGCATCCCTGCGCGAAACCTTCGGCTGCGACATCAAGACAGGAGACTCTCCCATGCACCTCAGAACGGCCGCCGCGACGCTCATCGCCGCGATGGGTCTCGCCGTTGCCCCGCTGCGCCCCGCTTCCGCGGAGCC
>RGZZ01000664.1 GCA_010028905.1 Pseudomonadota bacterium
CACAGCGCCCCCGCCGCCCCCGCTGACACCTTCTCGCCAAGCGCGCCAGGCGATGCGCCGCAGTCTCCGCGCAAGTGGACCGTGATGGTCTACTCCGCCGGCGACAACAACCTCGAGCCTTACCTGTTCACCAACCTCGACGACGCCGAGAAGGTCGGCTCAGACCCCACCACGGCGGTGGTCTCACAGTTCGACCGCGGCGCCGGCAAGGGGGGGTGCCAGCGCCTGCTCATCGAGAAGGACACGAAGCCCGGGGTGCTGGGGTCAACCGTGGTCGGCAACCTGGGGACCAAGGTCGACATGGCCGCCCCGAAGACGCTGTCCGACTTCATCACGTGGAGCAAGGCGAACTATCCTGCCGAGCACTACATGCTCATCATCTCCGACCACGGCAACGGCTGGCAGGGCTGCGTCGAAGATGACAGCGCAGGCACCTGGATGAAGCTTCCCGCACTCACGCAGGGCCTGGCCGACGCACGCAAGGCCACGGGCAGCGGAATCGACATCATCGGTTTCGACGCCTGCCTCATGGCCTCCACCGAGGTCGCCCACCAGCTGAAGGACGAGGCCTCGTACCTCGTGGCTTCCGAAGAGACCGAGGGGGCGGCCGGATGGCCGTACTCCCGCGTGCTGAACGCAGAGATGCTCGCAGACATGCAGAAGATGCTGACAGAACGCGTCTCCGTCTCCCCCCGTGAGCTGGCAGCACATGTGGTCAGCAGCGCACAGTCCGTGCCCGATGATCTCCCGACCATGTCGGCCATCGACCTGGCCAAGGCCCCGACGCTCACCGCGGCGGTCGATCAGTTCGGTCAGGCCATCCTCGCAACGGAAACCTCTCGCTGGACCCTTCGCGGACTTGCGCGACAGACGCAGGGCTTCTACGACTACAAGGATCTCTACGACTTCGCCTCCCAGATCTCGAGGAGTCCGAAGATCAGCGACAAAGCGCTCAAGACCGCGGCAGAGGGCGTGAAGCAGGCCGTCGAGGCCACGGTCTTCGCCGAGAGCCACTCGAAGCGATACCCGAACGCGCACGGCATCACCATCGACACGCACAAGCCGCGGTCAGGGTATGACGAGCTCACGTTCACGCGTGACTCCCACTGGGCGCAGGCCATGCGCAAGATGAACAGCATCTGGGAGCAGTGACCTTGCAAGCCATCGCAGGGGGCGCGAGATCACCGGTTCGCAGCCCGTTCCTCACGGACGGGTCGACGCCGTCGATGAAGGTCTCTCTCTCGAGAGAACCTGAAGCTCCCCCTGTCGATGGCGCGACCGCCCCAGACAGCATCTGTGCGGAGGCATCGCCGCTCTCCCTGGGAATCGTTGCGGGAACCGCGGCGCTCGGCCTGATGGCCCCTGGCGCCCTGCGACCACCCACTGCCTTTCTCGAAGAGGTGCCTGTCGTCACGGTGTCGCTACCCGTCGAAGCCGCTCGAGCAGCGCACGAAGACATGGCCTCTGTGCCCGTCGAGCTGCTCGGCAGCGACGGTCGGCTGCCTGCCGTAGAACTGCCAGCGCAGGCACGGGAGCACTACGCGAAGACCGTTCCCCTCGTCGACCGCATGCTCGACCCCGAGATCCCGGAGGAGTGGCGGATTTCGCTGCGTCGCGACATCGGCGTGGTGCCGGCCTCGTTGCTCGAGCGACTGACAGACGCGGGGCTGCGGATCTGGGTGGTGCCTGCCGGACAGACCTCGGTTCCCGATCACGTCTTTCGCAGCGATACCGGACGGGGCGACGGGCCCAACGTGGCCCCGTCAGACCGCTTCACCCCAGGCAGCCTCGACAACATCCGGTATGTCAACGAGAAGCTCGCAAGCCACGCCATCGATGGGGCCTACCTCCCGTCTCAGCGAATGATCGTGCTGCGAGAGGAGGTGCTGCCCGATCCGGCCGCGGGACAGGGGCGCCACCGCGTCGCACTGCACGAACTGGGACACGCGGTTGATCATTTCCTGGGAAGCAGTCCGGAGCTCGGAAAGGCCCACCAGGAAGAACGAGACCGTCTGTACGCCGCGGCCATGGTTCGGGGGGCCGACACGCTCGTCACGACCTATGCGCGCACCGATGCGGGCGAGCACTATGCCGACGCGTTCGAAGCCTGGTTCACAGCCGATCGCGGTCCAGAACCTGGCGCTCCCCTCCCGCTGCCCTCGCCCCTCCCCCCATCTGACGGGAGCCGCGCGTCGCTGCGCACACGAGAGCCCGAGATGGA
>RGZZ01000665.1 GCA_010028905.1 Pseudomonadota bacterium
CAAGACCGCGGCGTATCTCAATCTCGACATGATCGCCCACCCGTGGACCGAGGCCGAGATTCGCAAGCTGGTGACCGATTCGGGTCTCCAGAATGGGGATGTGTGGATGCGCGGGATCCGCTCGTGTGACTTCGTCGAGCCCGGCGTGGCCGACTGGGCCGCGGGCACACTCGTCCCCGTGCTCGCGAGCGCATCATCCGCCACGGGGCTGAACCTGCACCTCGATCGCACATCGGGGCGCCATGGGGGCAGCGACTACCGCTCGTTCGCCTTGCAGAGCGTGCCCTTCGTACGCTTCTTCGGCAGCTACTTCCCGGACTATCACAAACCGGGCGATCGCCCGGAGCGTCTCGACGCCAGCCAGATCGAGCGCATGGCTCGCCTGGCCTGCGCCACCCTGTGGATTCTCGCCAATCGCTGAGTGCTGAGCGGCCGTTGTCTTTCGGACCGACGATGGCAGGATTGTCTGTCAATCAGGCGAGGGCCTTGTCGACTTCGGTGAGCATGCGCTTGATGGCATGCTCGCTCTGCACCCACATCACCGACATGACGAGCGCGGCTGCGGATGCGATGACGCCGAAGCCGGCGATTCCCACTTCAGGGCGATTGCCCAGTGCGTTTTCGAACACGCAGTAGGGGAACGCCAAGGCCAGCGCGTCTGGTAGAATGCCGCTCAGGGCGCACACCATGACGATGAGAAGCATCGACGCCGCGAACACGAACTTCTGTGTCCGCGAGCATACCGTATGCAGGCCACTCATGATGCCCAGGGCGATGGCGAGGGGTTGCAGCAGCGCCAGCAGCAGGGCGAGCGGATGGAACACGGCCAGCACGATCCAGAAGGGCATCACGATGAGCCACTCACCGGACAAAGCGTAGAAGGCGGCGACGAACTTGCCGGTCAGCAGCGTGCGCGGACGGATGCCGCTCACGACCAGCAGCATCCATGTGGAGCGGTCGCGCTCGGAGGCGATGGCGGCTCGGCCGTAGGCGACCCCTTCGAGCGTGCCGATGGCGAAGGCCGGGATGATGAGAAAGGTCAGCACGCCCGCAACGATGCTCGCCACTTCAGGGAGCGGGGAAAAGCCATTCGCGACCACCGCCATCGTCGCGAGGAACATGGCGCAGAGGGCGAAGGCCGCGGCAAAGGCGCTTCCGGGCGCGGCATCGCGGGTGCTGTAGATGCGCGTGAAACCGCTGCGGTAGGCCCAGTAGAACGGGTTGCCATCGAACGGGCGCAACATGACGGCGGCCAGCTTCGACAAGAGGCTGAGCGGTGTATTCGACTGAGCTTCACGTCTGATGCGGATCTGCTCCGCGGTAAGAGGGGGATGGGAGGCCCCCGCCGGCGCCGTTTTGACCGGGCGCTGATGCAGGTGCCATTGCCAGCGCACCGTGGCGGCCGTCAAGCGCAGCAGTATCAGGGGAAACAGCGACCACGAGAGAACCGTCAGCGGCAGCATCAGGTCTCGCACCGCGCTCGGGGGGTGGCCCCATCGGCCCCACTCACCGGTCACGATGCGGGCGCACTCCACGAATCCGAGCGGGTTGAGGGGGAGTAAGAAGAAGCTGGCGTTCCATGGGAGGTCTAGCCAGGCCTGGAGGAGCACGCTGCCCAGCGAGAGCACGACGAAGAAGCCGAACACCCTGCGCAGGGCCGAGGTGGTGTTCGGCGCCGTCGTCGAGCAGAGCAGTCCCAGGGCGGTCCACCCGGCGAACCACGGCAGCGCGAGCAGCCACATGGTGGCTACGCCCCCCAGGCTGCCGCTGTACAGGGCGATGGCGAGAGGCCACGACACGCCAACCATCCAGCCCTGCGCAATCGGCATGAAGGCCCCGAGGAAGCGCCCCCAGACCTCGCGGAAGGGGGCGACCGGCGTGAGCGATGCAAGCTCGAGGGTGCCAAGGTCGCGCTCACGCACGTAGACCCCCAGAGACGCCATGGCGGCCCAGATAGAGACCGCGACCAGCCAGACCCCGAACAGGCCCCAGAGGGCTGACCGCGCATCTGCGGTGAGGAACGCCAGCAGGGGGAGTGCAAAGCCTCCCAGCATGAGGAGCGTGCGGACCTTCAGATGGTCGCTCTCCTCCGCCCGGCGACGAACGACCTGGGCTTTGTACAGAAACGGGTTGATCACGGTCAACGCAGTGCCCTCCTCAGAATGTCGACTCGTCGGTGCGCGCGAGATAGGCTTTTTCGAGCGACAGGGTCACCTCAGT
>RGZZ01000666.1 GCA_010028905.1 Pseudomonadota bacterium
GCTCGGTCTCGCACCCGAAGCTGGTGGTGGCGCAGGGTGCTGCTATCGTGGCGGCGCAGAGCGGTGCGGAAGCGGCCGACGAGGTGGTGCACGCCCACATCGCTCCCTTCGACTACAACCTCGGCCTGCGATCAGAGCAGTACTTCACCTTCGTGCGGAAGAGCGACCCGTTTCCCACCCCTGGCGATCAGCGTCGCGCCCAGCTCTTTCACACCCAGCAGGCGAACCAGCCGCTGGTCTTCTGCCCGGTCTGGGGAGGCGACAGCAAGCGCCCGGATGCGCTCGAGCTGCAAGGAAACGCGTACGTCCGGCTGCCGCCCAACACCCCTGCGGGGTTTCCCGTGGAGATCACGGTGTGGCTCGATCAGAATGGCATGTTCCAGCTCGGGGCGCATGCCGGCAACGGGGTGGCGCTGCAGGTGCTGGTCGACAAGGGCGAAGAGGTGCAGAAGGCCGCCGACGCCCTGGTGGCCGCCGAGATCGTCGTCGAGTCGCGCAAGGACGAGGCGATGAACGCCGACATCGATCGGCTCAGGGATCTGCGCGCGCAGACCCTCGAGCAGCTGTTCGGGGGGAAGGCCGAGCAAGCGTGCCGGTCGGCGGGGCGCATGCACGCCCTGGCCCAGGAGTGGGGCGCCGTCGATGGCAGCCTGCGCGAACGTGCCGATTACCTGGTCAAGTTCGCCGTCATGCTCATCGATGGGTTCGGCTGGGCGTTCGAGCCTGCGCGTATCGAGCAGCTTCGCAGCGGGGTGAGAAACGTGCAGGCGTCGCTCGCGCCAGGGGCTGATGCGATGCTGATGATGCACTATGAGATGCTCAACAAGGCCTGCAGCGATCTGCCGCCCATCGTGACGCGAATTCTCGAGCTGCACCACGTCATCGTCGAGCGCATCGAGCCGCGGTCGCCAGCGCGGGCACAGGCCTTCAAGAAAGAGCTGTCCGCTCTCCTACCAAGGCTGGCCATCGGCGACGAGAGCGCGCTGACCCAGCTCGGCGATCTCGCCGGCAGCGTGGCGAAGGCGTCGAACGACCTCGGCCCGGATGTTCGTGAGGCGCCGCGCGAGTGCGCCACGTGCAGCGGGCCGATTCAGCCGGGCGCGCGCTTCTGCGATGCGGGGCACGACAGCTGGCTGTTGCGCGGTGGGGCATCGTCGTTTTCTGGGGGGGTGGCGCGCTGAAAGATCCCCTGCAGACCGAGCGCACGCCCTACGAGCTGCTCGGGGTCACGCCGCAGTCGTCTGAAGCCGAGATCATGGCGGGCTTCAAGAAGGCCATTCTCACGAATCGCGACGTGAACGCCTTGAACAAGGCTCGGCTGTCGCTGCAACGACCCCTCGATCGCGCACTGCTCGGGCTCTTCATGTACAGGCCCGAGGGGCTGCGGCGCGTGTCGGCAGCTCCCGCGGCGACGATTCAGTCGCTCGCCGCCATGGCGCACGTGCGCGAGACGCTCGCGAGTCAGTGGGAAGCCGCGCTTCAGCCGGTCTATCCGGAGGTCGACCTCATCCATGCCCTGGCCGTGTTGCACTGGTGGGATGCGCAGACGGGGCTCGAGGTGCGCAAGTGGGCGGCCGCCATCGGGTACTGGGTGACGGTGGTGTTTCATCCGCACCTGGGGCGCTTGCTGCCCGGCGCCGATGAGACCGTGCTGTCTGCGTTGGCGGAGGCCGTGACCGGTCGCCTGCGCGCGACCATCGAGCAGAACGGCCGGGTGCACGATGGGCTGCACGCGAATGCGGTGGCGTCTCTCGACAATCTCGAGCGCGAGACCCGGGCCGCGCGTGCGCTGCGCGCGCTCAACATCGACGAGAAGGGGGTTGCGCTTTCGAGCGGCCCCCTGGCCCTGTCTCGTGCGGGGATTCTCGAGCCCGTGCGCGCTCGGCTCGATGGGCTCTACCAGCGCAATCGTTCGCTGGCGATTCAAGAGGCGCGCGGCCTGCTCAGCATCGGCGCCCTCGTAGAGCTGCTCATCGAGCGCGCCGACTTCGAGCAGGCGCAGGCGCGCCTCGATCAGATGCAGGCGAGCCCCGCGGTCGATGAGCAGAAGGTGCGGGTGGCTCGGGCGCGGGCACGCCATCTGTGCGACGCGGGGAACATGATGGAAGCCCTCGATCACTGGCGGGCGGCCATTGTGCGCACCGTGCGCGGGGAGGCGCGCGCCGAGCTGCTGGCAGAGGTGTCACAAGAGGTGAGCGGGGCGGCGCAGCGCTTCGGCAA
>RGZZ01000667.1 GCA_010028905.1 Pseudomonadota bacterium
GGCAAGGTACAGGCCGGCCACATAGACGCTGAAGCCGAACTTGCTTCGGAGCGCGATGCCGTTGAGGTTGAGGGTCTTGCCGCCCACGGAGGCGGTGTCAGGGAGGGTCACGTCGGCGAAGGTGCGGGCCCAGGCAGACTGGGTGAACACCAGGGCGACCATGAGCGCAAGAAGAATACGTTTCATGTCTTCTCTCCAGAAGTCAGGATTTTGTGGCGGCCTGCTTCTCGAAGCAAAGGGAAACTCCTGTTCAGGCCGGTGCCTGGATTCCATCGGAGATGCGGGTCAGCCGAATCCGTACGGAAACGTCACGTCGAAGCGCTTCTCGAACTCGAAGTGCGTTGCCGCGCCGGCGGTCTCGCCGCCGAGAAGGTGCAGGCAGCCATCGAGGTAGGCCTGCGCAAACTCAGGCGGCAGGGTGAGATCTTGATCGCCGGAGACGAGGTGAAAGTCGCCCGCGGTCGAGGACGGGGGGGGGCGTCGAACAGGCGCAGCGCCGCAAGATCCGGTTGCGGAATGGCGTCTGCGAGGCGTCGACAGGCCTCCATGTCGGTGAGTACGCGCAGCGCGTCAGACCAGTAGTTGCGGGCCTGCGCATCGGTCAGCACCTCCAGGAAGGGCGGCTTTGGTGGACGCTCGCGCTCCGAGATGAATCCGTGTATGCGAATGTCCGGATAGCAGTTGCTCAAGATACGCCAGCAGCAGTACGACAGCATGCCAAGCCCTTCGAAGGCCACGCCGCTGTACTGGCCGCTGTAGATCTCAAGGGCGACTTCCGACACGAGGTCTGCGAGGACGAGGAAGAACCCGGGCAAGACCTTGCCTTCGTCTCGAGGAAGAAGGTCGAAGCGCTGCGCCTCATACGCCGTGAAGAGGTGGCGTCGTTTCGCGTGGGCATGCGCGCGGCAGCGGTCCTTCAACCGCGCGGCGTCTTCTGCCCGACCGGCGAGAAAGCCGAATGCGCTGCCCAGTCGCACGAGTCGGAACGCAACCAGGCCGCTTTCTCGCATCGTTGTCAGAAACGTCTGGGCGGGCAGATTGGAGAAGCCCAGCTCACGGAACACGCCGCTGTCGTTTGTCAGCACGGTGCCGTAGAGCAGCCCCCCATCGCACAGTGACGCGGCGATGTCTGCGAACAGCTTCGAGAAGCGCGCGTCGAGGAGCCGGGTCTTGGCCAGCGCCGAGTTGTTGCGCAGCGCGATGAGCGCGTATCGCTTCGGTGCATAGCACCAGTGGAACATGTCTGCCACGGCGAGCACCGTGTACTGGTCGTGTGGATTCATCCGGCGATAGAACGAGGCGCCGAAGATGCGCAGGTCGGTTCCGATGGGGTGGCGCGCGCCGGCGCGCTCCATCGCGGAGGCGAGAAAGCCGTTTCCGCAACCGATGTCGAGAACCGCCTCGTGGGTGGTGTCGAGCGCATACGTGGTCATCAGGTCTGTCATGAAGGCGATGTTCGGTTCGGTGAGCGCATCGGGGCACCAGGAGCCGCGGTCGCTGTCGTCGTCATCGTCGAAGGAGGGAGGCCGCGCGTGTCCCACCCTGCCGTCGACGATCCGGTGTACGGCGCTCTTCCTCAGATGCAACAGCAGCTCGAAGTAGTTCGAGAACACGAGGCTCTCGTAGCTGGTCACCGTGATCAGGTACGGCGGGCGCACCGTCAGGGCGTCGCACATATCGGCCCAGGTGCGCAGCGGCGTGCTCACCCTGAGGAACTCCATCGATTCGATCTCGAGCACGCCGTCGCCGGTGACCAGCAGCACGCGCCCGTCATCGCTGTAGAGCGATCCTGCCACAAGGTCTGGGGGCGCCACCACGGAGACGGCGCGCGCGCCGTGCACGATGAAGCGGAATCCCAGGAAGAAGCACTGCAGGGGGGCGCTCGCGAGTGCGGAGAGACACGCGTGCGTGCTCTCGAAGGCCGAGGGAACGACCCCGTGCTGGCGCGACACGTCGTTGTGGTTCCTGAGCCCATGAACCAGGTCCGGGATCAAGACCGGCAAGCCACCACCACCGCGAAGCGGTTGCCGCGTCCGTCCACGAGCCCCGTCTCCTGTTCGTCCCAGTCGAGGGCGCCACCGTCGCAGGGCGATCGGAGGAACGTCAGCGCGGTGCTGATGCGCGCGCGGTCTTGGGCGTCATCGCTGTCTGTTGCGTCAGGGATGGGAAGGTTCATGGAAGCTCTCTATTCGTGCGGCTCGCTTGTACCCG
>RGZZ01000668.1 GCA_010028905.1 Pseudomonadota bacterium
GATCCAGCGACCGATGCCTCAGAAATCCTCGCAAAAGAACATCAGCACGGCGGCCACGGCGTGCGCGTCGCCGCGATGAAACGACTCGGCCCTGCCCCACAGCGCGCCATGGCGACGTATCGTGCCGTCTGACTCGATCTGCCCCACCATCGAACCGTGCACGCGCAAGGTGCCGTCGCGCTCGATCTCACCGTAGAGCATCCCGTGCTTCCTCACCGTGCCATCGCACTCGATGCTGCCCACCAGGCTGCCGTTCCTGCGCACCGCGCCGTCGCTCTCGAACTTCCCGACCAGGCTGCCGTTCAGCCGGATGTCACCATCAGACTCGATGCTGGCCCAGAGCGACCCGCCGCGACGGACATCGATGGTCGAAGAGGCCTGCACCGAGCACATCGCACCCACCATCACGACGGCAACGAGAAGCGCACGAACCGCTGTCGCTCTCCAGCGGGGATGGCCTGCAAGGTGGGGGCTGTCGATCATCGGATCGGCTCCTTCACATAGATCTGCTTGACCGCGCCGTTCTCGTAGAAGAAAGCGATGCCGATGGACGGGTAAGACTCCATGTTGTCCTCACGCCCCTTTGGATTCCCGTAAGCCGCCACAACCGCGTCGCGACGACTTCCCACGTGGATGTCCTTGACCGTGCGAAACGCCCCGGAGAAGAGCCAGATCCCGTCGATCTTCCCCTGGAACACGATCAGCACCGCGCCCTTCTTCTCATACGACCAGAGCTGAGAGCCCTCGCGCTGGGGGAACGGCGCACGCTTCGACGGTTCCTTCCAGGCATTGAGCACGAACTCGGCCGGCTGCCCGAGCTGGATGCCGCCCACACGAACGCCGGGAACGATGCGCAGGTCGCCGCTGGCCACGTCACGGTCTTCGCGGTCGGTGACGTAGATGCGGGCGACCTTCCCGTTCGAGAGCGTGAAGCCGAGACCGCGCTCAGGGTACACCACCTCTCCCGCGCGCAGCGACTGCGCGGCGCCGAGGAGACGGCTCACGTCTGCCTCGGTGGAGCCCACGTGCAGGCCCTCGGGGGTTGAGAAGAGGGGGCTCTCCACCGTGATGCCGTTGACCGTTCCCTTCTTGACGAAGAAGTACATCCCGTACTTCTTGTAGTACACGAGCCTGGCGTCTTCGGCGCTGTCTGAGCGCTGCGAGCGGGTCGGGGCGCCGAGCGCCTTCTCGTAGGGGGCAAAAGACCTCCCCAGCAGGAAGCTGCCCACGCCCTTCCCTCCTGTGATCACCGACGCCGAAGGCCCGGCAAGGGCCGCGGTGACGAACAAGGCCAGCAGGGAGAGGAACGCGACAGCGAACCCCGAGACGACGCGCATGTGACGCATAGGAGACGTGGTTCGCGCGTGCCTTTCGGGTTCCTCCGATGCAGGGGGCAAGGCAGGCAGACGCGAACGTCCGCAACGCCTCTCCCCAGGCATACCCACCGCAACCCTTCGGAGTGTGACTCACGCCATGTCGGTTCCCGCCTCGAGGATTCGCGCGCTGAACGACGCGCCTCTCCGATCCGACCGTCCCACGGTGCTCTACTGGATGACCGCGGCGCGACGCTGCACCTGGAACTTCGGCCTGCAACGGGCCGCCGAGCTTGCGCGAACGCTGGGTCGACCGCTGATCGTGCTCGAAGGCCTGCGCTACGATCACCCCTACGCGAGCGAGCGGTTCAGCCGTTTCGTTCTCGAGGGCATGCGCGATAACGCGAAGGCCTGTGCGGGGCGCGCCACGTACCTGCCCTACCTCGAGCCCGCGCCAAAAGCAGGGAGCGGCCTGCTGGCCGCCCTGGCCGAACAGGCGTGCGCGGTGGTGACAGACGACTTCCCCACGTACTTCCTCCCCCACATGCTCGAGAGCGCAGCCCGCCGGCTCGACGTGCGCTTCGAGGCCGTCGATGGCAACGGACTGCTGCCCATGGCCGAATCTGACCGAATGTGGCCCACCGCCCGCGGGTTCCGCACCTTCATCCAGAAGCGCCTGCCCACGCACCTGGGTCTCTCGTCGTTCCCCGCTGCCGACCCCCTGGTCGATCTGCCCGTGCCGGTCTCGCTGCCCGTGTCCATCCGAGAGCGCTGGGTCCCCACCGATCTCGCCCGAGACGACGTACCGGCCCGTCAGGGACCGCCCCCCGCAGACCTTCGCGGTGGTGCCGGCGCGGCCTCGGAGCGGCTCGACTGG
>RGZZ01000669.1 GCA_010028905.1 Pseudomonadota bacterium
GGTAGTACCAGCTATGAGGGCGACCGTCTGTGATCACCTGATAGCCTCCGCCGGGCCAGGGCACGGGATTGGCCGGATCGTGCTGGGCGCGGCTCGGGGTGGCCGCCAGCATCATGAGGGCGCTCGCGATGAGCGCGATAAAGATCGCGCTACGCACGTTCGTGCACTCCTTGTGGGTTCTTCATCATCACAGCGCCAGCATCGCACGGGGCGGCCTCCCCACGAATCGGTCTCTGGTCACAGGGAGCGTGACGGGGCTCACGATGCGTCGTACCTTCGAGACGTGCCCTGCCGTTTCCTGATTGTTCGGAAACGAACACGCCGAACGCTTCGCGCGATTTCTGGCTTCGCACACCTCAACCGCGCTGTTCGGATTATTGGGGACTCGAACAAACGGCCCGCACCTGCACGCGCACGCCCCCCAGCAACACCCAGCCGTCGCCTTCGGTCTCCACGGTCGCAGGCGCGCGCTCGCTTTCGTCTGTCGACGACAGCGAGCGGTTGAGCGCAACATCGGCGTCGGCGCATACGGGAAGCGCCGAGACCAGGCGATGCAGTCGCGCGTCGGCGCCAGCGGGTCCATCGGCGGCTGCGCGGGTGGTTCCCTGAACGCGGGCAAACATCTCGCGGGTGCGCGCCCCCGCCCCCGCATTGGTGAGCGCACGGGCCAGCTCGCCGAAGCGGGTGACCGCCTGTTCGAGAGACTCGTCTGAGAGGCGATGCGTCAGGACGCAGCGCAGGTCGTCCACGGCCTCCTCTCGCCGAGCCGCATCGCTCTGAGCGAGACACTCGACGGCCACGACGCCCTCGTCGAGGCGCTCGAGCCCAAGGGCGGTGCGCACGGTGTCGTAGGCCTCGAGAGCGCGCCAGGTGCTGCCCATCGCGTCAACGAGACGCACCAGATCGTGCCTGGCCCGCTCATACTGCGCAGGCGTGCCGCACTCGGGCCCATACTGGTCGCGCAGATGCTTGAGTCGCGCTTCGTCGTCTAGCCCATCCGGCTTCGCGAACCTGCGCATGCGCGCGAACCAGGAGACCTCTTCGCGCAGCAGCTTCAAATCGTCGGTGCGGCCACACAGCGCCCGCAGATCTTCCACCGCGGTATCGACGAGACCCATCTTCTGACCGCTGTACGTGATGTCATGACCTGCGACCAGCGTGGCCAGGAGCTCCGCGCGCACCTCAGGGCGCAGCGAAGGGGCGTTCTCGTCACGCATCACCGCCGAGATCCACAAGTGCCGATAGCCAATCGCATCAACGCGCTGCAACGCCGGCTCTCCGAATCGCGCGTAGAGATCGCAGGCCTGGGCGTATCGCTGCTCGAGACGGTCGATGTCGCAAAGCTCAGCCTCGGTGAACCTGACGAAAAGCCCGTCTGGCTTGCCGAACGACAAGAGCTGCGACCGAGTCTGTGAGTACATCGTGTAGGCGTCTCGCCCTCCCCTGTCAGAGCTCACGGTGAGGCTGCTGTTGAAGCAGTAGCCCCGCTGCTCGAGAGAACACAGGCCTTCCGCGAACGACCGATCGCGCAATCCGTCGGCGGGTGCCAGCTGCTCGAAGAAAGCCAGGGCGCGCATGTGATCCGGGCTGCCGACGAGCACGCGGCGATCAGCCACATCACCGCCCTCCGCGCCAGCGCGCGGTCTTGCAGTTAGTTCCCCCCCCTGATAGATCAACGAGAGAATCGGGTAGAGGCCACTTCGATCGGTCACGGACGACTGGGTCTCAAACGACCAGCCAACGGCGATGAGGGCCTGCAATGCTGCAGCGGCAGGTACCGGCGTCGCGCCTGTCGCGACGGCCAGGCTGCACGTCGCATCGAGGGCCTGGAGCTCGACCAGGTTCCTCACAAGATGGTGCGACCCGCCGTCGAGTTGCACCACGAGCGTGTCGCGAAATGGCAGAGGTTGACGCATCACAAGCGCAGACGCCTCGCGAGGCGTCAGTGGGGTGCAGGTCACATCATCCCATCCATGTGACACGCTCGCAGAGAACGAAGCCCCTGCGTCTGCGGCGCGTTGCACGACCTGCTCGAGGCCCGCGCGCGTCGACGCGTCGAGTCCGGTGTCGATGGGTTCGTCGCGATGGTGTCGCGGCTTGAGCAAGCCCGCCTGCGCAAGGGTCGGCCACGGATCGGCACTCCTATCGGCAACTGGGGGGGCTGCCGGGGGGGAAGAAGTGGTCCAGCAC
>RGZZ01000670.1 GCA_010028905.1 Pseudomonadota bacterium
GTCCCCCACGGTGTCGTGGTGGACACGGGGTTGTCCCCCACGGTGTCGTGGTGGACACGGGGTTGTCCCCCACGGCCTCGTGGTGGACAGGCAGCGTGCGCCCCCGTTCGTGCAGCTCCGCACCGTTGTCCCCCACGGTGTCGTGGTGGACACGGGGATGTCCCCCACGGTGTCGTGGTGGACAACGGTGCAAGCGGGCGGCCGATGGCGGGCGGGCGTCACGCGGGGAAAAGCGCACCAGTCAACGACGCACCGGGCTCGTGAGGGTCGCTCGGCTTGACCCCCGCGACGATGTCGGAGCCGGAGCAGCCTCTCTCAGCACGGCTTGCGGGCGTGTCATCAGACGCACTCGACTTCACTGGCGCTTCACTTGCATTGCGCCTATCGGACGTTCTTCAAAAGCCCCATCCAACGACCCTCATCTGCATCATCTTCAGGGGGCTTTCTTGAAGTGGGAGGGGTTGACGTGCTATACTCCCCGATATTGAAATACCTTCGCGCCTCCCAAGGATTGCACGAACTACGGAGCATCGCGTCTCATGCTGGCTGAATCGCTGTTGTTCGGTGCGTCGGTGGTGACCTCGACCGCCACGCGGGTGCTCCTGATCGGAGATGTTGCGCCGCCCCGTCCCGCAGGGGGGCAGACCACCCTGGCGCTTGTGCTGGTGGTGGTGGTCGCCGTGTTTGTCGCCCTCCTCGCTCGCCTGGCGGCGCAGAAGAAGAAGACCGAGGAGGCGGCCGCCAAGATCTTGAGCATGTCTGAGAACATGCTCAGCCTGTCGAGCCTGCCCATCAGCCGCAGCCAGATCGGAACCTACACCCTCAAAGAGAAGCTTGCCGAGGGGGTGGGTTTCATCAGCTACCGCGCCGTCACGCAGCACGGCGAGGCCTGCGACCTCAAGATTCCCACGACCAGCGCCCTCGAGGACAAGACCGCCGTGGGGCGTCTCGAGCGCGAGGCCTCGGTGCTCGAGGGCATCGACAGCCCACACGTCGTCCGCTTCAAAGCCTTCGAGAAGCTCAAGGATCGGGGACGCGTGATTCCCATCCTGGTCACGGAGCCGGTGCGCGGCGAGGAGCTCTCGTCGGTGATCAAGCGCGTGGGGGCCATGCATCCCCTCGATGTCATCTCGATCATGGCTGACATCGCCAGCGCACTCGCGGCAGTGCATCGCAACCAGAACGTGCATCGCAACCTCAAGCCGCAGAGCGTGAGCGTGACCGAGAACGGACGGGCCATCCTCCACAACTTCGGGGTGGTGCAGGCTGACGAGGCGCAGCAGCTCACCCAGCGCGGCGATGTCCTTGGCACGGGTCTCTACATGTCGCCCGAGCAGATCACGGGCAAGACCCTCGACGGGCGCTCCGACCTGTACTCTCTCGGTGTGCTTGCCTACGAGATGCTCACCGGGCAGCCGCCTCACGCAGGGGTCCCGTTCGGAGAGCTGGTCATGCGGAAGATGACGCAGGAGGCCCCGCATCCTGGACTGGTGGTGCCTGGAATCCCGTCAGAGCTCGACGATCTGGTGAGCCGGCTGCTGTCGAAGGAGTCGAGCGGGCGCCCCGCGTCTGCGGGGTATCTCATCACAGAGCTCAGCACGCTCGAGACCAATCTCTCGCGCGAGCGCAGCGACGATGAAGACGCCCCTCGCCTGCATGACATGTAGGGCGCGCGGCGAGAGCCGCATGGGGGGCCGAGAAAGCCGGCGTCATGTTCACAAAACGGACACGCTTCTTGCTTGACCCCTCTCGAAGGCGAGTGTTAGACTGTGTCAGTTCTACAATTCCGGCATGGTGTGCCAGAGTCGTGATTGATCGCGGCAGACGCCACGGGGCGCTGTCAGCGGTAGGGTAAGGGAGGAAGGCAGCGTGAGCAAGTCGCGCCAGCCCGAAGATCTGAAGCGTTTCAAGTTGGAGCTGACCAAGGACGGTCCTCGATTCGTGCTGAGCACGGGTGAACAGGCCGCCGTCGCCCCTGAGACCCAGGAGCGCGCTCCTGTTCCTGAGTCGCCGAGCGAAGCACCTGTCTCATCTGCGCCCGCTGCTGAGGCTGCGCCTGTCAGCGCTGCGTCAGACGTCGCGGTGGACGATGCGGCGCCCCAGGCTGTCGCCGATGTGCCGACTGCCTCGCCTGTCCGACCTGCTTCCCCCCCCAAGAAGGGACACGCTCGCAAGCTGCCGCCGGTGAAG
>RGZZ01000671.1 GCA_010028905.1 Pseudomonadota bacterium
CACGCCCGTCTGCGCGCCATGGCCGAAGACGCCCGTCTCGCCCTCATCATCACCGAAGACACACCGTCACGCAACGCGACCTGGCCCTGCCCTGCTGTGAGCGTCGAGGCGCTCAACAACGAATCCGCATGCGCCTTGAAGCACGCCACGCACAAAGGCGCTGAGGTCGCCCCCAAGAAGACCTGGGCGCGCGACGACCTCGCCTACATCATGTACACGTCTGGATCCACCGGCACACCCAAAGGCGTCGCCGTAACCCACGGCAACATCACCCGACTGGTGAGGGGAAGCACCTTCACCCCCGTGACGCCAGACACCACCTGGCTTCTTCTCGCCCCTGCTGCATTCGACGCCTCGACCCTCGAGATCTGGGCCCCGCTGCTCAACGGGGGACGACTCGTCATCGAGACCGAGCCGCGTCCCTCGCTCGACGTACTCGAGAGCACCCTGCAGCGCCAGCAGGTCACGTCGCTCTGGCTCACAGCAGGTCTGTTCCACCTCGTGGTCGACGAACGCCCCCACGCCCTCAACGACCTGCAGACCCTGCTCGCCGGCGGCGATGCCCTCTCACGAGAACACGTCACGCGCGCCTTGGCGGCGCTGACCGGCGGTACCCTCGTGAACGGCTATGGGCCCACCGAGAACACCACCTTCACCACCTGTCACCCCATGCGTGAGGGCAGAGCCATCGGGCACACCGTGCCCATCGGCACGCCCATCCACGCCACCACGGTGTACATCCTCGACGAGCATCTCACCCCGTGTCCCGTGGGAATCCCGGGCGAGCTCTATACCGGTGGCCAAGGTGTGGCACGGGGCTATGTCGACCGTCCCGGACTCACCGCCGACCGCTTCATCGCAGACCCCTTCACCCCAGACCCAACGGGGGCCTCGTCGGCTGGAGATGCGGGCGGCACACGCATGTACCGCACCGGCGACCGCTGCCGCTGGATCGAGAACCCGCAGACAGGTGACGGCCAGCCTCCCTACCTCATCGAGTTCCTGGGCCGCGTAGACGACCAGGTCAAGCTGCGCGGCTTCCGCATCGAGATTGGCGAGATCGAGGCCGCGGTTCTCGCATGCGCAGGTGTCAGCCAGGCCGTGGTGCTCGCCGTCGACGACCCGGCCGACACCAGCAACAAGCGCCTCGTGGCCTGGGTGGTGGGAACGGCCACGCCTGATGCGATCAAGGCGCACATCGCGCGCACCCTGCCCGCGTACATGCTCCCTGCCGCCATCGTCACCCTCGAGGCGCTGCCCCTGACTTCGAACGGAAAGCTCGACCGCAAGGCGCTGCCGTTGCCGGAGCTCTCTTCGTCGCGAACCGAGCAGATCGTGCCCGCGCCCGACGACCTTGTCGGACAGATGGTGCTGCTGCAGGCCCGAGAGGTTCTCAGCGGTGGGGCAGCATCCACGAACGCGCCGAGGTTCGGCCTCGAGGCCGATTTCTTCGCCCTCGGGGGGCACTCGCTGCTCGCCACCCGATTCACCGCACGGCTACGCAAGGAACTGGGCATAGACGTGCCGGTGCGACTCGTCTTCGAGCATCCGCGGCTCCTCGATCTCGCCCACGTTCTGCGCGGCTCCACCGTGAGTGATCAAGCCGAGGTGGCGCTTCCGGAGACCACCGTCCCCGCAGGCGCGATGCGAATCACCCCCGAGCAGGTCCCGCTCGCAGACCTCACCCAGGCTGAGATCGATGCCATCGTCGCCCTCGTCCCCGGCGGCGCGGCCAACGTACAGGACATCTACCATCTCGCGCCTCTTCAAGAAGGCATCCTCTTCATCCATCGCAGCGATCCGACCCGCGACCCGTATATTCTGCAGGTCTGGCTCCGCGCCGAAAGCCGAGCCTACCTCGATGCCTGGATCCACAGCCTGCAGAGCATCGTCGACCGCCACGACATCTGGCGCACGGCCTTCTACGACGCAGACCTGATCCACCCCGTACAGGTCGTGTTCCGACAGGCTTGCATCCACCAGAGGTTCATCACCATCCCAGGGAGCAGCAGCGAAGACCTGGCCGCGAGAGCGCTCGTCGAGGAGAATGCCCCCGCTTGGATGGACATCGAGCGCGCGCCCCTCATGCACATCACCGCGGCGGGCACATTAGATGGCCCCCAGACTGTGCTGCTGCAGTACCACCACCTCGTGAGCGACCACGTCGG
>RGZZ01000672.1 GCA_010028905.1 Pseudomonadota bacterium
AGCCCCACCGCGAACTTGCGCATCGCGCGCAGGACGTAGTTGCGCGCCGATGAGTGGTTCATGGGCCACCCCATCTCAGTCATCACTTCGCTGATCTCTCTGTAGTTGACGCCGTCG
Organism: Pseudomonadota bacterium; assembly: GCA_010028905.1. NCBI lineage: Bacteria > Pseudomonadati > Pseudomonadota > Pseudomonadota bacterium. The sequence goes on from RGZZ01000672.1 coordinate 118, forward strand.
CTGTCGACGGTCGCGTAGCCACGCTCGATCTTTGTACCCTTCTTGAGCGCCATGCAGGCTTCCTCCTTGAGGATCAATTGTACAACGTGCGCAGAAACTGTTTCAATTCTTCTTACCCCAGGGCCGCGCGAGCTCTGAGAGGAGGCGTCGCTCGAGCTCGCCCCCCACGTCGGTTTTGTGCTGCGCGCGCTCGCGTGAGAGAACGAGCTCGAGCGCGTCTCCGATCCTCTTGAGCTCGCGCAGAGCGAGCAGGTTGACCGCGGCGAGCACCGCAAGGGCGCACGCGACGATCACTGCGCACCTCCCTGGATCCGGAGCGTGCCCCAGAACAGGCCCAGGGCGACCGCGACGATCACCGCCGCAATCACTTCAGAGCCTCCCCGCACCGGGCGGCCGCGAGCTCTTCTTCAGTGATCGGGTAGCTCTCAGAGTCCTCCGGGTCCTCGACCAGGCCGAACCTGAGGCGCACGACCGCGACTTCCTTCTGCGTGAGGGTGCTCAAGATGCTCCGCGTCACCTCAGTGAGCTCACTTGCTGCGAGGCGCTCGAACGGGTCGGGTGCCTCGTCTTGGAGGCGGTCTCCCACCTCACCCTCACCGTCGGGCCCCGCGGGCGCTGAGAGCGACACGGGCTCGCTCCTGTGCCGCCCTGCGGCGCGGAGCACGACCGCAGAAGACCCTGAGAGCTCAGCGAGCTCCTGCTCGGTCGGGTCTGTGCCGAACTCCTTGCGGTACTCGGCGACCGCGTCCGCGGCCCTCTTCGCAGCGCCCACAGCGTGCGATGGGACGCGGATGATCCGCTTGCGCTTCGCGACGTACTGGCCCACCGCCTGGCGGATCCACCACGTTGCGTAGGTGGAGAATCGAAAACCCTTCTTCCAGTCGAAGCGCTCCACAGCCTTCATCAGGCCGATGTTGCCCTCCTGGATCAGGTCCTCGAGCGGGATCTTCGAGTGCCCGTACGACCGGGCGATCGACACGACGAGGCGCAGGTTCGCCTCGATCAAGCGCTCTCTCGAGCTCTCGTCACCCCCCTCAAGGGACTTGAAGAGCTCCATCATCTCCCCGTGGGGCAGCGTTGGACGCGCAGAGAGCCCAGACATGTAGGCATCGAGCGCGTCCAGCGCTGCTCCAGTGCGGCGGAGGTGCGCGCACCGGTCAGGCGACCTCAAACTGCTCCTCGTCGTCGAACGCTGCGGGTGGGTCCTCTGCAAGGCGCGCGCGGAGCCACGCGGTGTGCGCCTCGCGCTGGTCGCGCCGGATGCCGAGCTCGCGCTGGAGGTACGCGAGCTCAACCTCGAAGGGCTGGGGATCGCGGTTGGACCGGCGACCGGCGTCCATCGTGCGGACGTGCGACCAGACCTCGTCGTCGCTCATGACGGCGATGTCGTCCATGTGGAACAGGGGTGGAACGTCGTGGCCGAGCTTCTTCTTCATTCTTTTCTCTCTCTGGTTGGCGCGCTCCGATGTGGGAGCGCGGTTGGACTACTTACCTTCTTATCATACACCGCAGCTGAGAGCTTTTTCACTCTCTCAGTTCAAAAAAGAAGCGCGGCGGGGAGACCAGCCTCTGTGACGTCTCTCAGTATGCAAGTGCGACAAAGAACATGCTGTACGACTGCGTCCCCGTCCCGCCGCTGACCGTGAAGTCGACGTAGACCCTCCACAGTAAGTCTCATGGACCTTAAGTATCTAGCCCTAGCGCCGCCAGGCACCTGCTCGACAAAAATCTACCGGGAGTTTTGGGTGTGTCCAGCGACGTATTTTGCGCCGCGTGGCCTTCCAAAACTCCCGGTAGACTGCACTATTTCTTGGCTGCCTGTGACGACGAGGGCTAGTTACAACGGAGACACCGGTCCGAAGAGCAGGATGGCCGTGATGGGCGCCACGTCGCCGACGGACCCGTCGTTCTTGGTTATGGCCACCATGCCCGCGTTAGGAGCCGCGCCACCGAGACCGCCCCAGGTGGGTGGACTGCCGGGTGCGTCGTTGAGGGACGCCGACGTGACGTACCTCGTGATATCGTGCGCCTGAGAACCGACTG
>RGZZ01000673.1 GCA_010028905.1 Pseudomonadota bacterium
CTGTGGAGGGTGGTTCCCTTGATGCTATCCATGTCTTGCCTCGTTTCGTGTCACCCGCGCTGCTCGATGCCGCGCGCTTGCGTATTCTCGCACCCTCAGTCTATCGCCTGCCACTTGAAAACCGCCTGAAACATCATCAACGCTGCGGTAAAACGATGTTTATCACCCCTCGCCGATGGTCTCTGCGCGTCCCGGCGCTGGGGAACCACTCCGAGGTGGGCCGCGTGATAGGCTTGCGCGAGCGGGTCTCGTCGCGATTTCCCTAGCCGTGCGTGGCCACGAAGACCAGCACCGCCGTCACGGCGCCTGCGTACACGTCCATCGTCCAGTGCGCGCGCAGCGCCAGCACGGTGAAGACCTCGAACAAGGCCAGCCCCACGCCCACCCAGACCAGCGACGGGGAGATGGTGGCCAGGGTCAGGCCGCCGAACACGGCCAGCGCCGTGTGACCGCTGAAGAACAGGTCGTTCGACACGCCGTAGGTGACGAAGAGCGAGGGCACCCCGGGGTCGCGCCAGATCATGCCCTGGGGGGCGGGCAGCGCCGTGAGGTACTGCGAGAGCTGGCGCAGCATCATCAAGATGGTGAGGCCCACCAGCGGGCGCAGCGAGGGTCCGAAGATGCCCCAGCCCAGCACGGTCACGCCGAGGAGGTCGACCCCCAGCGAGCTGGTGATGAGCAGCAGCCGCGCGGCGGCGGGCTGATCGTTCAGGTACCGGTTCGGGGCGGCCAGCCATTGATGCAGCTTGTCGCCGATCTCGCCCTCCGGCATCCCGCGCTGAGACAGCAGGTTCTGGGTGAGGAACCAGAGGCCGATGAGGCCGGCCACCGTGATGAGGCGAAATCCGATGACGAGTATCATGCGTGGTCGACTCCTCTCGCGCCACCCTGTGCGTCACCCGCGGCCGCGACCGCGGGCTCGTTCTCCTCGTTGTGGCTGTCGCCCTTGCGCAGGTCGACCTTGACCGCGGGGATTCCGCCCCAGGTCTCGCCGTCCGGGATCACCGTCTTGGGGAGGACGAACGATCCGGCGAGAACCTTGGCTCGCTCGCCCACGGTGACGCCGCCCATGATGATGGCGCGAAGCCCGATGGTGGCGCGGGCGCAGATGCGCGTGGGGGCGAGAACCAGGTATCCGCCCTGGGCGTAGTGCCCCATGATGCTGCACGAGCCGCCCAGCGTCACCTTGTCGCCGATCTCGATCAGCGACGGATCGGCGATGGCGGTGGTGTTGACGGTGACCTGGTGACCGAGCTTCATGCCCATGAGGCGGTAGTACAGGTTGATGTACGGGGTGGCGCAGATGAAGTCGAGGAAGGTGGCCCGAGGCAGCAGGGTGAGGGTGGCGTGCACGTACCAGCGCATTGCGCCGGGCGACACCTGCGGGCCACGCCAGGCCTTCAGGCGTCCGAGCAGCAGCGCGTTGAGCAGAGGGGCCACGAAGATGAGGGTGAAGCCGAACGCGAAGTAGGCCAGCACGAGGCTGAGCCCCACGCCCATCTCGTGCCACGGCGACGGCCAGCCTGCGATGATGGCCGCGGCGTGGTTGTAGAGCGCAACGCCCGGGGCGGCAGACACGCCGGCGGCGAACCCCGCCAGCATCAAGAAGGGGAGCACACCGAGGGCTTGCAGCAGGCTCATCATGGCACTGTCGAGGTTCGAGCCGACGAGAGCGGCTCCCTCTTCCTCACGGTCTTCCTCTGCCTGGTGGGGGCATCGAACCGTTGACGCGCCTGCGGTCAGGGCCGCAGGCGAACGCCGATGCCGGGCGCGTCGAGGGGGGTCATCACCCCGTCGGCAAGCTCGGCCCCCTCGAACGGGTCGTCCTTGATGAGCAGGGGGCCGTCGAGATCGGCCCCCTCCACCAGGGGGGCCAGGTGCGCCGCGGCCGAGACCGCGCATGAGGTCTCGGTCATGCAGCCGATCATCACGCGCAGCCCCAGGGCCTTGGCGGTGGTGATCATCTGCAGCCCCTCGCGCATGCCGGCGCACTTCATGAGCTTCACGTTCACCCCGCTGTACACGCCCACCGCGTCGCGCACGTCGGGCAGCCGCCGCACGCCTTCGTCACCGAACACGGGAACGGGGCTGCGATCTGTGAGCCACGCATGGTCGTCGCGGCGCGCGGGGTCGAAGGGCTGCTCGATCTGGGTGCAGCCC
>RGZZ01000674.1 GCA_010028905.1 Pseudomonadota bacterium
TCGCGCGAATGGGACGCTTCTTCTCGCTGGCCGAGGGGTGCGTCACAAAGTGCTTCTCGGCGCCGGGCTCGATCGGAGCGCAGCCTTCGAGGTCGATGTCGAGCAGGCCGGCGCTGTCTCGCCAGAGGCGGGCCCGCGTGAGGCCGGGATACGCCAACGGGGGACTCCCATCGTGCTGTGCGCGCTCGATGGCAACCACGTCGTCGGCGGCGCACGGGTACCCTCGCTTCACCAGGGCGCTCATCAATGTCGACTTGCCGGCGCGGCGATCGCCGGTGAACAGAACCAGCTCGTCACCCGCCACGATGGCGCTGGCGTGAAGAGGGAAGAGGTCGCGCTGGTGCAGCACGGCTCCCAGGGCTGATGTGGTGATCCAGCTCTCCAGACGGGCTGCGTCGTGTACCGTGGCCTGGTCGATGATGATTTCGCGCCCCTCTCGGATCCAGAGGCGTGGGCCACCCACAGGCTGTATGAGCAGCTCTCCGACCCGTCCCTCGACGGCCGGGCTGCGCAGGGTGGCCTCGGTTATCGTGGTGGGAGGATTTCCCCATCGGATTGTCACGTCCGGGGGAGAGGGGAGGGCCGGAGACAGCGAGGTGAGTGGCACGATGGATGCCACGCTCAGGCCGAATGCGCGGTAGGCGTGGGCGGGCGCCTCCTGCCCTTCGGTGCAGGTCGCCGCCGACTTCCGCTCGCGTGCAGGCTCGAATGTCATGGACGGGACTTCCCTCTCGCTCGAGCGGTCCCTTTCGGTCTGTGCTGGCCCGTGTGCAGCCAGACGTGGGCGTCAGTTCACGGAGCAGACGATGGAGAGCGCCTGGCCGTGGCCTGCGTCGGGTCTTCGATGAGGCCATGGGTCGACGTGTACTGCGGGAAGTTGGGCGGAACGTTGCCGCGATGGGTGTGGTTTGCACCGCTGCACACCACGGTGTATGCGCCGACGGACTTGCCGTCGGAGAGAAGGCTGCGCGAGGCGGCATAGCCGCCGCTGTAGGTGTCTGCGCCAGCCGATGTGGGTTCTTTTGGAGCTCGGCGCGTCATTCAAAGGTTGGCGTTCATCTCTGCGTGGGGTGCGAACGAATTGGACGCGCGACGGCGCAGGTCCCGTTGGTCAGCATGCGTTGTGCGCGGGACGAAGTCGCCCGGTCTCCTGTGAGCGCGGTCTTGACCGAGCAGGGGTGTAGAGGGCTTTCTCGTAGAGTGACCCAGGCGGTGTGACATCGGCGTGTGGGTGACGAACCCGATGTGCCGAACCGTGAAGACGATGGGCGCGCGAGCTCGGTCTCTGGCCTCTGATCGGCGCGTTATTCTCGAGGAGGCGGCGCTCATGTCGACAGATGCGATTGACGAGATGGCAGCTTGCGTCGCGGGGGCGCAGCGCATCGTGGTGATGACGGGGGCGGGCATCTCCACCGCCTCGGGCATTCCCGATTTTCGCGGAAACGAAGGCTTCTGGACCCGCCATCAGCCAGTCTACTATCAAGACTTCAAGCGATTCGAAGACAAGCGCGCCGAGTACTGGCGCTACAAGCTCGAGTTCTGGCGCGCCTTCGGTGGCGCGAAGCCCAATGCCGCCCACCTCGCGCTGACGAGGCTCGAGCAGCGCGGGCAGCTTCACGCGCTCATCACGCAGAACATCGATGGGCTGCACCTTGCCGCGGGGAGCTCACCCGAGCGCGTCATCGAGATTCATGGGACCAACGCCGAGGCCGAGTGCATCGCGTGCGACGTTCGTGTCGACCCGGTACCGCTGTTCGAGGCGTTCGAGGCCACGGGCACGGTTCCGCGCTGCGCGTGCGGGGCTCCGATGAAGCTGGCCACCATCTCGTTCGGGCAGTCGCTCGATGCCGATCGGCTGCGTCGCGCCTCTCGTGTGGCGGCCGAAGCTGATCTCTTCCTCTCGCTGGGGAGCAGCCTCACCGTCGAGCCCGCGGCGTCGATCGCGCTCATCGCCCAGCAGCGCGGCACGCCCTACGGGGTTGTCAGCCGCGGGGAGACCGGGCACGATCACGTGGCCACGTGGCGCATCGATGCCGACCTTGCCGAGGTGCTGCCGCGCATCGTGGGGTAGCGCGCGGGGCGCGTCTCGTTTGTTCGGGTATAAGCCCATTTGGGCTTCTAGTGGCAGGTATAAGCCCATTTGCTGAGG
>RGZZ01000675.1 GCA_010028905.1 Pseudomonadota bacterium
GGACCTCGCCGCGGTCGAGCTGATCGATGGTCTGGGCGATGGCGCGCCGCGTGGCCTCGTCTCGCAACAGGTCGCGCTGTGCAAATGCAGCGGTGATGAGATCTTTCATGCGAGGCTGTTCGCGCATGGTCAATGCCCTCCCTCTTGGCGTCCGGGCGAGGCTCTCGCCTGACGGTCGACCGCTGCGCCGACGTCTGACAACGGGATTCGGGGAGGGCGGCGTCGAAGAGTGCAAGGCGGGCCAAGCGACCTGCTCAGCATCGGGACGGAAAGGGTGTAGCGCTGTCTCCATGACCAGGATTCTCGACCGCTATGTTGTGGGTGCGGTGATCAAGGCCGGCGAGTCGAGCACGGTCTATGAAGCCCAGGACACCCGTCTTCAGGCGCCCTGCGCAGCGAAGTCGATCCCGTTCGACCCGACCGATGCTCGTGCGCGTGAGCGCTTCGAAGACGAGGCTCGCCAGCTGGCCCGCCTCGAGCACCCTGGTCTGCCGCGGGTTCTCGACTATGCGATCGAGGGTTCAACCGCCTGGCTCGTCATGGAGCGCATCCGCGGAGACGATCTCTATGCCCGGCTCGCCTTCATGCGACGCCTGCCGCAACGCGAGGTGGTCGACATCGCGCTTCAGATCCTCGATCTGCTGAGCTACCTGCACGACCAGGGCATCGTCTACAAGGGCCTCAACCCCGCGAACATCATGCGACGACCGGATGGTCACATCTTCCTTGTCGATTTCGGTGTTGCGCTGGCCTTGAGCCCGTCCTCGTCTCTGAACACCGGCCTCGATGCGCACGCCTACGCGCCACCCGAGCAGGTGCAGGGGAACGCCGAGCCTCGGTCAGATCTCTACGCACTGGCTGCGACCATGCATCACATGCTCAGCGGGAAGGCGCCCTCCGCGCCCTTCTGCTTCGAACCGATTCGTTCGCATTGTCCGGAGATCGATCGCGGGCTCGAATCCATCATCCATCAGGCCTTGAGCGAAGATCCCGCGCAGCGCTTCTCGTCGGCGGCGCTCATGAAGACGGCGCTCGATCGGCGTGGGGGCGCGGCATCGCCAGCGGCTGGTCTGTCGTCCCAGACGTCGTCTCTGCTCTCTTCGCAGGGAATGGCACCGGGCATGGTGGCGGGCATGGCAAGGCCGACGCCGAGCGCCGGCGCGTCTCCTCCCCCGGTTCGGGGAGCGGTGTCGTCGTCGTTCTCCGCGTCGTCGCTTGGCGCTTCTGCGCTGGGTTCGCCCGCGACCTCCCCGACCGCCGGTGCGGCCCCGCTGTCGCTGCCCCAGACCAACCGCGAGGCATCGTGGAGCTCGGGTCTCGCATCGAGCGCCCCTACCGAATCGCGGCGCGGTGCGTCGGCGCCCCGCGGCATCGAGTATGTGTGCGGCGCATGCGGCATGCGTGTCTACAGCTACGTGGGGCTCAAGCTGAAGTGCAGGCGCTGCGGCGGGGTGCTGTCGGAGTAGCCTTTGGCGCACTGCGCAGCCTGTTGCGCTGCGGCCAGGTGCGCGCTGAACGAACATCTTGCGCGCTGTTAACATTCGCGTGATGGATCTCGCGGCGCTGGGCGGGTAGAGTAGGCCCGACGCGGTGACGATCGCAGCGTTGCGGTCTTCCCGATCTCGCTTGGAAGAGGATGTGCCAGCCATGGTCGATATCTCCAGCCTTTGCATTGCTCGCAGCGCCGTTCCCGCGCCGCGGACAGCGTCAGCCTCTCCCGCCGCCCAGGGAGAGGCCGCCCACGGCCCTGATCTCTGTGTCGACGGGTTCTACGCCACCAACCCGATGCCGTTCCCAGGCCAGCCGGTCTGGTTCGGTGCCACCATTCGCAATCAGGGCGATGCCCCTGCCGGCCCGTTCAGCGTCGAGCTGCGCAGCCCCGCCTTCACACCGGATGTGCGCGTGCCTGGGCTGCAGCCCGGACAGTCGGTGCGCCTCTCGAACCTCGGACCGGTATGGACGAACTTCCAGGGACCCTGGTCGGCCGAGGTGATTGTCGACGCTCGTCGAGAGGTGCCCGATGTGAACCCTGGCAACAACTACGAGTGGACGACGGTGTGGACGCAGCAGCCGCCCATGCCGCCTCCCTTGCCCCCCATGCCCATCCCTGGCCACCCGGCGGCGCCTGCGACCCT
>RGZZ01000676.1 GCA_010028905.1 Pseudomonadota bacterium
CGATGACGAGGCTGCGATCAGCCTGCACCACGCCTTTGCCCTGGATGTTCGGCTCGTACTGGCGGATTCGCGTGGCGCCCCCCATGATGGCGTTGCGCAGCTGCGTGGGGGAGAGATTCGGAGCGGCCTGCGTCATGAGCGCGGCAACGCCCGCAACGAGTGGAGATGCCATCGACGTGCCGGTGTCGTAGACGTAGCGGCCGTTGGGATCGGGGCATGCGATCTGGGTTCCGGGCGCCACGACGTCAGGCTTTATGAAATGGTCGTAGAGCGTGGGACCCGTGCTCGAGTACCAGGCGACCTTGTCGTCGACGATGTCTGGGGTGCTGTAGTCGACCGTGCCGCCCACGGCAAGCACGTTGGGGGCCGCGGCAGGCGTGTCGATGGTCTGCGGGTAGGGCCCCTTGTTTCCGGCAGCGGCCACGACCAGGATACCGGCGTCATTTGCGGCCTTGGTCGCCTGCACCAGGGGATCTTTCGAGACCGGCCCTGCGGGCTTCGAGCCCAGAGACATGTTGATGACGCGGATGTTGTACTGCGCCTTGTTATCGATGGCCCACTGCACGCCGGCAATGATGGTCGAGAGCTGACCGGAGCCCTGGGAGTCCATCACCTTGATGCCCACGAGCGACGCTTCCGGCGCGGCACCCGCGTAGCAGCCGTTCGATGCGGCCCCATTGCCTGCGGCAATGCCCGCCACGTGGGTTCCGTGGCCGCGGTCGTCATAGGGCTCGCTCTGACCGTTCACAAGGTCTTGGAAGGCCACGATTCGGTCACCGAAATCGGGGTGTGGCGCGATGCCGGTGTCGATGACGGCGATGCCGACCCCTGCACCTCTGTAGCCGGCCTTCCACACACTCTGGGCGTGCACGGCCTGTACCGATGCGTTCAGCTTGCCTGCGGCCAGCGAAGGCGCGTCAGCCGAGGAGATGGGCTCGTCGAGCTTGACCACGGTGTCGGGAATGAAGGCCACTTCGCCATCGAGGCCGACGGCGGAGGCGCGCAGCGATTCGAGTGCGCTGGGGGGCAGAGACGTGGCGAACGCGTCGATGATGGGCAGGTCGAGCGTGACCTCTCCTTCAACACCGAGGGCGGCTTTGCGCAGGGTCTCACGCGTGCGTGGGTCGTGCGCCTGTATGATGACACGAGCTCTGGATTCCTCGGCTGCGGCCGTGGGGGTCATCGCGATCTCCTCTGGTGTGGGGCGGACTTCTCGTCCCTCTTCTTCTTTAATGATTGTATGACGCTGCTGCGGTTGGGGTAAAGCGCGTCAGCCCGGTCGGTTGTTAACATTCTGCAGGGTGAGACAAATAAAGAAGCCCTCCCACCGCCTCAAAGGCGTCTCGGGGAGGGCTCTTGACGCATCGCTGCGTGAGCTGTCACCGCAATCCCCCCCGGGCGCGGCGACAAGCGCTGACCCGACCCCCCGGTCGAGACGCGCTCCGTTTCCAGATCGCAATGACCCGTCAACATACTGATTGTAGCACGACGAATTGAATTTGTCCAATCCTTCACGGAAATTTTATGTGGTTGGAATCGTCGCGGCTGGGTCTGAATCAACTGACGTAGGCGCAGGGGGGCTTTCAGACCAGGTTCCCCAGTGAACGCATTCCTCCAGAGACCTTCGACCCCGTGCCAATGAGGGCGATCTTCGGTCGGGTAGCGGGTAGCCGATGGCGATGGCGCCGATGGGGGTGTGCTGTTCCCCCACCCCAAAGGCTGTGCGAAACGCCTCGACATCGAAGATGCCGAAGAACAGCGCCCCGAGCTGCTCGTCGACCGCGGTAAGGAGCATCAGCATCGCCGCGAACCCTGTGTCGATGTGCCAGAAGGGCACGGGCCAGCGTGATTCGTCGCGATCGGTCCACCCCTTGTCGTTTTCCGCGTAGCGCTCGACGTAGGCGGACTGGGACGCAAGGGGAACGATGATGAGGGGGGCGTCGAAGAGACCCGGGTAGGCAAAGCGCGTCCGGCGCTTCTGGGGAAAGAGCGCGTTCCAGAACTGTCCGGTCTCTTCGGGACCCTGCAGGACCAGGAAGGCCCACCCTTGCGTATGACCGGCCGAGGGGGCTCGGAGCGCGTTTTCGAGGATGCGTCGCACGACCTGTGGAGGCACGGGTCGGTCTTTTT
>RGZZ01000677.1 GCA_010028905.1 Pseudomonadota bacterium
AGACAAGAAAGACAGCGTGCGACCGCATGACGAGCATGACGAGCCGGTTGCTGACAAGACCCGCGCCCCGCCGGGGCGCCGTAGGGTACCCCACGCGGTTTGGGGGTCGTCTTGGGAAAACCCCACTGGCGGTGGGGGTCAACCCGAGAAACTCCCGCGCGGTATGGGGGTCAGCTCGCTACCCGCGCCACCGAGAGTTCGGCTCTTCAGTCGCTCCAGAGCGTGCGCTCGATGTGGTTGGTGTCGATCTGCAAACGCGGATCGTCGAGGAAGAGTCGCAGCTTCTGCTCCCGCTCGAGCGCGTAGTCGATGGCCTGCGTGAATGGGCTGGATGGCAGCAGCAACGCGCGGTCGCGCTGCTCTCGCAGGTACGCGAACAGCTCGTCGACGACGGGTTTCGACAGGTTCTGTCGGGCGTGCAGGCGCTGCTCGGTCGATGCTTCCTTGCAGCTCTCCTCGACTTTGTACAGCTGTTGCGTCCATGTGTGCGCGGTTAAGCGGCCACCTCCCGCATCGTAAGCCGGCGTGAGGCGTCTGGATCCACTGCATGCCTGAGCATTGTGTCGATGATGTCAGAAACGGTGAGACGCGTAGAACGTTCAGTAGCGAGGCAAAGAAACATGTGCGCTACGGTGCTGAATACCGAGGCCCAGCGGGACGGTGGGATTCGATGAGACGGAACGCCGCATACCCCTGGAGCCATCCGCCACAACTTGCGACTGACCACCATCGTGAGAATCGATGCGTAGACGAGCGACTCCATGATCCACCGGTTGCTCGACGGCAGGTCATTCGATGCGATAGTTCGACTTCAACTGCTTGAAGATAAGCTCGACCTGCCATCTCGCGCCGTAGATGACGCCGATGTCGGCAGCGACGAGGTCGCCCGGCGGCACGTTGGTCAGGTAGGCGTGGTATCGCCTGGCCTCGGTGTTGTAGATGGCGACCAGGCGCAGCACTTTCTTGACAAAGACCTTCGCATCGCCGATCGCCCCATCACGGATGGGCCTCCTCGCGCCGGGGAGGTGGCGTTCGGGGCGGCGCCTCGGTTCAGCACCCCTGAACCCTCTGCTGCCGGAACCACGGAGCGATTGACCGTGCGGTTTTCTCCCCCATCGAGACGCCGCGCACGATGTATGCGGCGCTTCGGGCGTACGACAACGTGGGGAACGTGACCCCCACGGCGTTTGCCACAGTGAAGGTCCCCGCCGCGCAAGCGGCTTTCGCCGATCGCGAGGCCTCGGCAGCGGGCTGGAAGGTCGACCTGCCCTGCCAGCCGCAGCGTGACGCCTCACGCGGTTCGGTGTGGGCGGCCCGATCTGACGAGCTGCTCCCCAACGGGCTCGACGCCTCGCTTACCTCGCCGACCCTCGATCTAGCGAAGGCGCGGTCGGCCCTGCTCGAGTTCTCCGTGTCGTACAACCTCGAACGACGTCACGATTTCCTTCTGGTGGAGACCAGCGCAGATGGGGGCAAGCAATGGACCGAGCGGGCGCGTTACACCGATCGCGGCGACTGGTCGACGCAGCGGCTCGACGTCTCTGATCTCGCTGGGACACGGGCTCTCGTGCGCTTCCGCGTGATCACCGATGACAAGGTTCGCAGCCGTGGCGCTGCGGTCGACGACATCGTGGTGTGGACCGAGCGGGCCGCTGACGCGTAGGATCGTCTTCGCGTCTTTCGACCGACGGAGGTTGAGCGCCTCAGAGCTGCGTCACTCGTGGAGCAGCACCGAGACGGCCCCATCATTTAGACTGGTCGTGACGATGTCGATCTTGCCGTCTTTGTTGAGGTCAGCGAGGGCGATAGAGTTGCCGAAAGAGGGATAGTTACCCCCGATGAAGTTCTTTCCGGCGTCGAATGTACCATCTCCGTTGCCCAGGAGCACCCAGATGCTCGTGTCGCCATAGCCGTAGACGATGTCGGGCTTGCCGTCGGCGTTGAGGTCGCCGATGCTCACGGTAGTGGGGGCTGCCCCCGGTGCCGCGGGAATGGCCGTCAGGGGAGTGAAGGTGCCGTTGCCGTTGCCCAGCAGCACCGACACGTTGTTGCTGATGAAGTTGGAGACGACGACATCGATGTAGCCGTCGCCGTTGACGTCGGCGGTGGTGA
>RGZZ01000678.1 GCA_010028905.1 Pseudomonadota bacterium
AGGCGGGCCGCACGGTCTTCGCTGGGCGGATGCGTCGAGAGGATGGCGATGGGGCGCCCCCGCTGGTTCTCGCGCTTCGCGAGAACCAGGAAGAAGTCGGAGAACGGCTTGGGGTCGATGCCCGCGCGCTGCAGCGTCTCGAGGCCGTCACGATCGGCCTCGCTCTCGTGATCGCGGCTGTGCGCCAGGGACTGCAGCTCGGCTGCCTGCTCGCGCAGGCTGACCAGGGTCTTGTCGTTCGAACCGCCGAGCAGCGACCAGAGCAGGCTCACGCCGACCTGCCACTGCACGTTGCGCACCAGCGACTCGACGACGTGCTTGCGAATCACGTGCGACGTCTCGTGCCCGAGGATGCCGGCCAGGGCCTCGGGGCTGTCGATCTCCTCCATCAGCCCTGTGTACACCACGATGTAGCCGCCCGGCATGGCGAAGGCGTTCACCACGGGGGCGTTGACCACCGCGATGCGATAGGTGTACGGACTCGGGGGGAGTGCGGGCTCGAGACGCTTCCATATCGTCTGGACCGCGTCGTAGGCGGGGCCGCTCTCGAGAACATGGCCCTTTTTCGTGATGCGCTCAAAGGTTGATTTCCCCAGCTCTTCCTCGAGGCTCAGGGGGACGCGCTGCGCCACGGCTCTCGGCAGGGCGGAGAGGCTCCAGGCGAAGAGCCCGGTGAACGTGGCCACGATGACGGCCGCATAGGCGAGCGCTCGCCGCAACGACAGCCGCCTGCGGGTCTCTCCCCTCGAGGCGTTCGAGACCTGGGCGATCACCGAGGCGGGTGCGTGTTCGCCAACGACGGCCAGCAACGGGTCTGCCTCGGCCTCGAGGGTATAGCGGTGCCCCTGCGCGGTGAGACCCTCGATGATGGCCTGCCCTTCGTCGACGAGGCTCAGGCGGATCTGGACGGCCGACCAGGCGAACTGCTGCGTCAGACCGTCTTCAGCCGTGATGCGTATGCCTTGCGGGGAGGCCTCGAGGCGTGCCTTTCGGGGAACGCCCCAGCCTTCGTCGCTGGTGAGCCTGCCTTCGATGCTACTCATGACGTCGCCGCTCCGATTCCGTGACGTTCCTCCTGTTGTGCGATTGATCCTCCGACCGTCCGAGGGAAGCGCGCGGCGGTGTCGAAGAACTCTTGAATGGACCGCAAGATCCGGGTCAGCTCTGACCTGCGCGCCCGTGACGTGCCCCCTGGTACGCGCGTGACGCCCCGTGGGCGCGAGTACATGCTCCTCGGCCTCTTTGGAGGCTGGATTGCGGGTGGCGTGTGCATGGTGACGACCTACGACAAGAGCAATCTCGTGCTCTGGGTCATCAAGATCTTTGCCGCCGCCACGGTGGGTTCGCTGGCGGGCACCCTGGTGAGCTGGGTGATGCCCGGGACCCGCGCGCGCACGAAGGTCATTCGTGAGATGAAGGTGCACATCGCGCAGGAGCGTGAAGCCGAGGCGGAAGCGGTGCGCCAGGCTGTGGGGCAGGCCCCGCGCGGGTCGAGCGCCATGGCGGGTGCTGACGCCGCGGTCGCCGACGACGCACCCACATCTGTCTTGTCGTATGTCGACAGGGGGGGGGCAGGCGAGGGCGCCAGCGGTTTCTCCGCGGTTGACACCGACGTTCGTCGCGTCGATGGGTCGCGCGGTGAAGAGCCCGTCTCGCCCGCGTCGCGTGTGCACGAGACCAGTTCGGCGGGCACCGCTCCCACAGGGGGAGGTCGCGCGACGAGTGGCGCCCAGGCCGCGGCATCCGATGACCTTGGAGACCCGTCGAAAGGTCCGCGCTGGCGCAAGACCGCCGACACGCCTCCGTCGGGCGATGCCAGCGCGCTGCTTCGTGTGCTGGGTGAGTACACGAGCGTCGAGCCTGACGAACCCCGAGCCTGAGCCGCGCACCGCTGAAGGGCTGGCGCCTCCTTCCCGGCGAGCCCTTGACACAATCGGAGTAAATCAGTACGATTTAGGCGGTCCTAAAGGGACGATTCTGGTACGAATTGCCGATCTGGCGTCGTGTGACGGGCTCGACCGTGGTTGTCGAGGTGTCCGCACCGCCGGAGAAACGCATCCCCCCCAATGATTCGCATCACCAAGGCCACAGA
>RGZZ01000679.1 GCA_010028905.1 Pseudomonadota bacterium
AGCGCCCCCGCTTGTCCCCTGCCGACTCTCGCCCCCCCAGCCCCGGCTGAAGGGGGGTAGCCAGAGATGTCGAATCCATCGCGTTCTGGCAAGCGCTATGGCAACGTGCCAGACGTGCTTACCGCCATCCCTACCCGAGTGGAGCAACAATGAAACGCCTTCTTCTGGCCCTTGCCTGTTTCACAGCCCTCAGCAGCAACGTGTGGGCGGCGCCCGCGGCGCAGCCGGCACCGGCAACCGCCCCTGCGGGAACCCCAATCAAGACCCTCTGGGACTACCAGAAGGAGCTCGGCCTCTCCGACAAGCAAGTGGCCGACCTCAAGGCCACGGTGGTCGATCTCGAGAAGTTCGTCCGCGAGCAGCAGGAGCGCCTGAAGCCCCTCGACACCCAGCTCAACGACCAGATCGGCAAGGAAGCCAGCCTCGACCAGATCAAGGCCACCCTGCAGCAGATCGCCGCGGTGCAGATCGACATCCGCGTCGCCGACGTGAACACTTCGCGTAAGATCAACGGAATCCTGACGGCAGATCAGCTGAAGAAGTGGCGCGACATCCAGAAGACTGCACGCGCCTCCACCGCCCAGCCCGCGGCGCCGGCGGCCACCAGCAGCAAGAAGCCGTCGCCACAGACCTCCACGTCTCCGGACTCCGGCCAGTAATCGCCCCACCCATGCGGTCAGCCCGTTGCCGTTCCGCTCAGCGGCGCCTCTCTCACGCTGCGCTTCTGCTGGGCGTGGTTATTGTTGCAACCGCTGTTGCGGGGTGCGGCGGGGGAACCTCATCTCCCCCGCCGCCTCTGACGGCTGCTCCCGCTTCGGCTTCGGCAACGCCGGCAGCCTTCGAACCGTCGGTGGCCGTGAAGTGGAACCGCAGCATGATGGTGTGCTTCACCCTCACCCCGGGGCGCCCCACCGTCGACGCGCGTGGGCTCTACATGGCCAGCGCCGCCATGTATGACGCCTGGGCCGCCTACGACCCTGTCGCCAACGGCACCGTGCTGGGGGGGAGCCTGCGCCGTCCGACCAGAGAGGCAACGCTCGCGAACAAATCGGCCGCGGTGAGCTATGCCGCCTATCACGTGCTGAGCACGCTCGAGGCCGCCTACGAGGCACGCACCGGTGCGTTCCTCGCCACCCTGGGGGGGCTCGGGTACGACACGAGCGCCGCCGCCTTGCAGAGCAACGACCCGACGACGCCGGCCGGCATCGGCCATCTTGCAGCGCAGGCGATTCTCAATGCCCGCGCCAGCGACGGATCGAACGCCCAGCACAACTACGCTGACGCGACGTCAGCCACCTATCCCACCCTGTACACCCCGACGAACTCAGGGGTCCCAGGCGCGCCAAACGCGCTGGGCGGCGCGTCGTTCACGCCTGCCCACTGGGTTCCGCTGCAGGTGCCCACGGGGACGCTTCTCGACCCGACCACCCACTTCCCCATCGCAAGCCAGGGAGACCCCGCTTCGTTCATCACCCAGTCGTATCTCACGCCGCACTGGGGCGCCGTTCTGGCCTTCGCGCTCACCCGCAACGATCAGTTCCGCCCCCCTGCCCCACCCCAGCCCGGCAGCAACGCGCCCTACACCGACGCGCTGGGCGTCACGTCAACCAACAACGATGCGTTCACCCAGCAGGAGAACGACATCCTGACACTCAACGCCGGTCTGACCGATCGGCAGAAGTGCATCGCCGACTACTGGGCCGACCTCGGCGGAAGCGTGACGCCGCCCGGACACTGGAACATCATCGCCGGACAGGTCTCGTATCGCGACCGGCACACCCTCGATGACGATGTGAAGATGTTCTTCGCCCTCAACGGCGCCCTGATCGACGCGAGCATAGCGGCCTGGGAGTCGAAGCGCGCCTACGACTACGTGCGCCCCGTCACCGCCATCGGTTACCTCCACTACAACCTGCCCATCCAGGGGTGGGCCGGCCCCGGTCTGGGAACAGCCACCATGCTGGGCCAGAACTTCATGCCGTTCCAGAAGCTGACGTTCGTCACGCCCCCCTTCCCCGACATCATGAGCGGGCACAGCACCTTCAGCGCAGCGGGTGCCGAGGTGATCAC
>RGZZ01000680.1 GCA_010028905.1 Pseudomonadota bacterium
ACCGCTAGCACGAACGGGAACACGTCTCGACCTCGCGCTGACGTATGCTCCTCCGGTGGTGCGTCGTGACGCAGACCGAAGCCGAGCCGTTGGGCGTCAGTCTGCTCGCTGCGCCTCTCCAGCGGGTGCGAGTCCCGCCCCGGCAAGCGTCGGTGCACCGGGTAGCAGGCCCCAGGTAGCGGGGAGAGATCCCTCTGCCCGAGCGGGGCGTCGAAAGCTCGCGAGGCGGCGCGAGCCGCGCAGCGAGGAGCAAGCACGCGGGCCGCAACATGAAGTGAAGCCTGCAGCCTCGACAGAGGAACAATCCGGGGGCCGAGCCGATCATGTCGCGGCGAAGGCAACACCATCGGCGCGAGCACCGAAGCGCGTCGAGGGCCCCGGCGGGGTAGGGGGCGCAGCACGCGTGCAGGGAGAGGTGCGGAACACGAGAGGCCCGTCTTCGCAGCCCGTGTCGGGGCGAGGCGGCTCGTATGAGCCGAAGGCGAAATCGAGCGTCGCGGAGCGGGAGTCCGAGGGGGCCGTAGTCGTGACGATGCTCGCGCAGAACAACGCGAGCGGAGCGAAGGGCCCCTGCGGCGATGATGTCGTCCGAGCAGGTAAGCGCGAGGGAATGGCCGCCACGAGCGGACCTGACGACCCCGTCGGCCTTGTGCCGAGCGAAGAAGTGCGACGACTGCAACGGCGGCTGTGTGGTGCAGCCAAGCGGGCACCGGGTAGGCGCTTGCATGCGTTGCATGGGCTCATCTGCAGGCGTGACGTCCTGCGGGAAGCATGGAGGCGAGTGAGAGCGAACCGCGGCGCTGCGGGCATCGACGGCCAGTCGATCCGCGACGTCGAGCAGCGAGGCATCGAGAGCTTCCTCGAAGAGCTCGGTGAGCAGCTGCGCGCGGGCGAGTACCGACCGAGAGAGGTCCTACGTCGGTACATTCCGAAGGCCGATGGGAAGAGAAGGCCGCTGGGCATCCCGACGGTCCGAGACCGTGTGGTCCAGATGGCCGCGAAGCTGGTGCTGGAGCCGATCTTCGAGGCGGATTTCCTTCCGTGCTCGTACGGCTTCCGCCCCAAGCGGAGCGCGACGATGGCGCTCGAGGTGCTGCGCAAGCGCGGCGCCAAGGGTGGCCATCACGTGCTCGACGCGGACATCCGCGACTACTTCGGGAGCATCGAGCACGACAAGCTGATGAGGCTGGTCGCTCGGCGCATCTCGGATCGTCGAGTGCTCGAGCTGGTGAGGCAGTGGCTCGAAGCGGGTGTGATGGAAGACGGCGTCGTGAGCGCGACGGTGGCGGGCACGCCACAGGGCGGGGTGATCTCGCCCCTCTTGTCGAACATCTACCTACATGTGCTCGACGTGATGTGGACGCGCCACAGCGCCCCGCTTGGGACGCTGGTGCGCTACGCGGATGACTTCGTGGTGATGTGCCGCACCGCGAAGGAATGCGAGCAGGCCGAGGCGCGCATCAGGGTCATCCTGGCGCGGCTCGGTCTGGAGCTGCACCCGGACAAGACGAGACGAGTCGAGCTCTACGATGGCAAGCAGGGCTTCGACTTTCTCGGCTGCCACCTGCACAAGCGCATGAGCGGGACGATCTGGGAACGGGAGCGACGTCGCGTCTACTTCCTGAACCGTTGGCCCTCGCAGCGTGCGATGAAGCGGGTGCGTCAGCGCGTGAAGGAGCTGACCCCGAGGTCGAGGTGCCACGCGGACATCCGCGAGGTGATCCGAGACCTGAACCCCGTGCTGCGGGGCTGGGGCAACTACTTCCGCACGGGCAACGCCTCGCGACGCTTCGCGCAGATCGATCGCTACGTCGTGGAGCGGCTCCGCTCCCTGCGCCTCGAGCGCAAGGGTCGGTACGTGCGCCCCGGCGAAGCAAAGACCTGGACGCGCGAGTCCTTCGAGAACCTCGGCCTTCATCGCCTGCGTGGAACGATCGCCTACCCGGAGCAGCCCTTCTGGAAGCAGGAGGCCGCGTAATGCTGCACCACGAGACATCGCCGGTAAGCCGTGTGCGGGAAATCCGCACGCACGGTTTGAAAGGGGGTCCTGCCCTTTCACCGATGACTCAC
>RGZZ01000681.1 GCA_010028905.1 Pseudomonadota bacterium
CGGGCACTCGACTGGCCACTCGTGAAACCGCGGGAAGGCAGCTCGGAGTGTCAGGGTCTGGTCGCTTTCGCGGACCCACTCTCACAAATGTCGGTCACACGCGCCTGACCGACATTTGTGCGAGTGGCTGGCGAGCGGGCACCGATGCTCCCCGCGCGACGCCCTCGATGACGCGCGGTGCAGGGGCGTTGCGCGAAGTGGCCCCTCTCCCCGCTTCGCAGGGAGAGGGAGAGACGAGTTCGTGAGGTGACCATGGTCGAACGAGGGCGAGGAGCACGTTCGGTTCGACAGCGGCCCCGACCCATCGAGCGCCCATCGTCTTCAAGGCCTGAGCGCGCGCGTGCTGCACAACCGGCCCGCGCTCGCCGCTGACTGGCCGGAATCGACAGCACCACTGAGTTGCGGCCCCGGTGTCCGAATCGTCACGTGCGAAACGATGCACATGCACGTCTCGGTCGCGGTTCTGGTCGCGTCGCCCCCAGCTCAGGTGCCGTCGGCCGAGGTTTCACCGCGAGCACGTGTGGAGGTGTCGCTCACGAGCGCCGAGCGCACGTCGTGAAGCGGGCGCGGCCTGCCGTGCAGTTGATCATCGCGTTCGCGATCGGGTGGTTCCTGTCTCACTGGTTCAGCGAAGACGCGCTCCCCGCGGCACACGCGCTTGGGCGGCACGACCCTGCGCTCGACGGGGACACTGGAGCCCGGCGCGACGCTCGATCAATCCTCCTTCGCCGGCCACCAGTGGCGCCTGCGCGACGCCAACACCGGCCGTTGGATTCGCGACTTCGTGCTCGATGGGGGCGCGCAGGTCGACCTCTGCGAATGCCCCTGAGCGCGAGACTCAGCTCTCCAACACTTTCGCCGCGCGGAAGAACGCCGCCCGCACGTCGTGGGTGCCGCCGCTCTGCTCGAGGTGGGCGTAGAGCGTGGCGAGGCCCACGCCCAGCCCGATGAAGCCCGGGTGCAGCTGCGCACCGCTGGCCACGCACGCATCGAACACGGCCTGAAAGCGCTGCTGAAAGTCAGGCAGCGAGAAGCGCACCTGGCTCTGGTCTCCCACGCCGAACTGGTCGCGCAGCGCGCCCTCGGCCGCCTCGAGCCCCAGCGTGCGCGTGGCCGTCGAGAAGCGCGCAGCGTCGTCTTCGTAGAAACCGAAGTACAAGTCGCGCAAGCCCCGCCGGGCGCGGGGCCCACACGAGGCGTTCGCCGCGCGACGCGAAGCACTCCGCGCGGAGGTCGAGCAGCACCGTGCCGCCCAGCAGCACCTGGTGAAAGTAGAGCTCGAGCACCTGCGCGCCGGGCACGAGCGACGCAGGCCCGGGCAGGGTGGTGGCGAGCTCCACCGGGAGATGAGCGCGCGTGAGGGTCTCGGTGCGGGCCCCGCGCGCCGCGTCGAAGGCCTCCGTGTCGAAGTAGTTGCCGCCCAGCGTGCGCGCCTGCGAGAGCACGGTGCTCAGTGGCACCACGTCAAAGAAGCGCGGAGAGAGCAGGTCGAGGAAAGGCTTCCATTCAGCGTTCTTGATCAACCGAAGCACCCGGCACCTCCGTCGCGCGCTCGAGCCGCGCCAGGTGGCGGCCGAAGTGGTGCATCACCCAGGCGTGCACGGGCGCCTGCGTGAAGATGTAAATCAGCCACGGCAGCGACGGCACGAACTCGTGAATCGACGAGAGCGTGAAGCGCTTGTGGGCGACCTGCCGAAACTCGAGCCAGCCGGTGTGCGTGGTCTTCGTCAACGCGCCCCCGACGATGTGGAACTTGTGGCGCTCGAGGTCGGAGCGCCCCTCGATGTATTCCAGCACCAGCAGCTGCAGCGGGAAGAAGCCCAGCGAAAAGACGATGCGTTTGCTCTGCGGCTCGCGCGTCACGCGGATGAACAGCCGGAAGAAGCGCGGCAGCCACGCCATGTATTCACCTGAGATGAACCCCGCGTCGCGCGTCGACATCGGCGGCAGGCGCTGAATCGAGCGCACCGTGGGCAAACCACGCGCCGGGGCCCGGGTGGTGGCGAGGCTGCGCGCGGGCTTCTCGAGCGTCCTCTCGAGCATGCCCTTGAACGTCGGGTAGCGAATGA
>RGZZ01000682.1 GCA_010028905.1 Pseudomonadota bacterium
GAGGGTGTTCACGCCTTTTCCCTGGCGGTCGTCGGCGTTGCCGCCTTCGACTCCCAGAGCGTACCACGGGGGCCGGGGCGCGTCAACGTGTGAATTGCTGTGGAACCCTGTGGATAAGCCGATCCCGGCGCGTGGTTGTGGCGAAAAAGATGTGCAGAAGATTTTTTGGGGGGACGCGGTTCACCGTCGAACGTGTGTGTCGAGCGGTCAGCGAAGATGTTCACAACCGTGTGCTTAATGTTCACACCGTGACAACACCGTGGAAACACAGCACGCGTGCTCTGTTCATCATCGGTCTCTATGATGGGCACATCAGCGAAGGAAAGGGAAGTGGACCGATGATCACAGTTGCGCGACCAAACCAGGGCGCCTTGCTCTCGAGCGTGTCTTCGCGAGCGACCGCAGCAGCGCCAGAGACGCAGGGCAGTGAAGCGCCTCAGCGACAGGACAGTGTAACGCTGAGTCCTGAGGCCCTCGCGTACGTAGACCCGGACGAGATGGGCAAGTCGATGCGTGAGGTGGGGAGGGTGGTCGGTGGCGTAGGTGGCTCCGCTGTTGATGCTGCTGCTGCGTTTGGCACGGGACAGCCTGAGGCCGCGCTCTTGACCGTGCCCGCCGGGCTTGCAGCGGGTTCTGCGATGGGGATGGGGGGTGGCTATGCCGCCGGGGTCGTCACGGCCCACGCCCTCAACACCGCCGAGACTGTGGTTCGCGGTACGGGAAGAGCGATCAACGCTGGTGTGAACGGCGTCTATAACGCGGTGACGGGCGCGTACAGCTGGGCGACTGGGCAATGAGCTTCTTCAATAGACCGCGCGTACGATTCGCCCTCACTCAAGCCACGCGCCTCGCCGTGCTTCTTGCGTTCATCGCGCTTCTGCCCGAGTCGCTGCAGCGATGGACGTGCCTCTGCAGCACGCTTGTGCTGGTCTGCTTTGGGCTGACGTACCTGCTGACAGCGATCGGGCTGAGCTTGAACGCGGCCGTCTTGATCAGCACCACGGCTCAGGTTGTGTGCGGGTTTCCCACGTTCATGACATTTCGCCGCGAGTCGCTGCTGGTAGACCTGGTCGAGAAGCTCATTGTATTCGCCATCTTGTGGTGGGTCTTTCGGCCTTTGACGCGAGGGCTGTCGACGCGTCGCTGTTCGCTGAGAGATGCGTAGCTGCCGTCCGCTGTCCTGCGTGCAGCGCAGGGCGTTGCGCGTTCCACGTGCGAGGGCCTCTGTCGGCGTGCCCCGACCCGAGGTGAGGTTCGACGAGCCAGCCTGCGATGTTCAGGGGGCTGGACGAAGAATTCACTGTGGCTTCAGACACGGCTCACCCTTTGACGCGTATGCGTGAGCTCACGCAGAGGAATGGATGAGAGGACAGGACTTCGATGAATACGCTCAGCCTCTTCAAGCCCACGTGATTGATGCAGTACGCGCAGGCTGCACCCGCGGCGCAAGCCATCGGCAAGCCCGCGACGGGGGCTGCGAGCGATTCTTGTCAGCCCACGGGTTTTGCGGCCAGCTTTGACGCCGCAGCGAGCGCAGTGGCCCGAGGCGCCTGCCGTGTGGGTGGGGCCTGTGCCGCGATCTCTGGTGGAGGGGCGGCGGTTTCAGGCGTTCTGCACGCAGCCGTATTCACCCCCGTCGTGGGTACCGGTACCGCGGGATGCGCTGTGTTGGCCGGGGTCATCGTTGTGGCAGGCGGACTGGGCTGCGCAGGGTGAAAGGCCGGCAGCTGGGTGGCTGAGAAGGCGATGGCGCTCTCTGACAAGATAGGCCAGGCCGTCGGTCAGAAGACGGGTTCGCAATCGCTCGCCACCGTGGCGCGCATTGCCCTCAAGTTCGCGCTCGGCCTGAGCCTGGTTGCCACGGGTAGCATCAAGATCAACGGGCTCGCGATCAGCGTGGCAGTGCCTGCGGCCTGTTACGTCGCCAGCGACGCGCTGGCGCGCCACCTCGGTCGTGGGGGGGGATGAGCGCATATGTGCTCAAGGTCGTGGGGATGAGCGCATATGTGCTCAAGGTCGTGGGGATGAGCGCATATGTGCTCAAGGT
>RGZZ01000683.1 GCA_010028905.1 Pseudomonadota bacterium
GCCGCGCGCGGCCTGGAGAAACTCGCGGCGGGTAGCCTGCGGGGAAGGAGACTCGGAAACGCCTTCGGACTCGTGCATGTGCGCAATCCTCATTCTTTCATTGGAAGGTGTTCAGGGGGGACACCGGGGTCGACAGGCTTGCGTCGACCTCGCCCGGCGCTCAGTGGGCGGGAGTGCTCGAGTAGTGGAAGGTGCGAATGAGCCACTTGCCGTTCTTCTGCACGAAGCCGATGGAGGCGTTGATTCCGCTCTCATGGCGCTTCCCGGCGTGGGTTGCGGTCACCCGCGTGACGGCCATGAGCCAGCCCATGCCGTCTTGCACCGCGCCGTCATAGAAGACGGGCTCGAACGAAAGGCTACCCTTTTCGAAGGTCTTGAAGAGGGTCTCGTACGAGGCCGCGATCTCCTTTGTTCCCTTCCAGATCTCGCCGCCGCCCGACCCCAGCACGAAGGCGTCCGGGCTCATCGTGGCGAGCACCCCTTTCAGGTCGTGCGCGGAGAACGCCTGATCGTGGGCCCGCATGACCGCCGCCAGGGGAAGCAGTGCCCCCACGGGAGGGCTTTTCGGAGACTTCGCCTCAGCTTCAGACTGCAGGGCCGCGGCCGTGAGGCCGAGCACTGCGGCACCGAAGAGGGTACGACGGGAGACAGTGGCTTCGTCGAGCATGGATGCTCCTCATACAGGTTGGTGGTTCTGAGGGTTCCGCGTCATCGCGTGCGTTCCTGCCGGAATGGGATAGAGATCGGTGTTGCCTCGCGAGATGTTGAAGCCCTTGCCGCCCAGTTCGACGAACTGCGCGCTGCTGAAGTCGAGCTTGTTCTCGAGGCTTGCGATGCGAACGCCGGCAATCAGGTCGATGGGAACGCTGCCCTGGTTGGTGCGATAGAAGCCGGCGACCTGCCCCATGGTGAGCTGTGAGCCGAGGGTGCCGCCCTTGCCGAGAATCTTTGCCGGCTGGCTGCTGCTGAGGTAGAAGATCTCGCCGAAACCGCCCCAGCGCTCGCAACGGCCCTCGATTCGACCCGCAAACGAGATGTGCAGGTTCGGCAGCGCTTGTTCAGGGGTGACGGTTCCCCCCACGCTCAGCGTGTTGCGGAACAGCGGATCGCCAACCTTCACGCGCGCGGTGGCGGTGGGGAGCCACATGATGGGCTCGAGGCGAACCTCGCTTCCGGTGGTCGTGCTCGAAGCGTTCGGGGGCGGGGCTTCGGGCTTGGACGATGACGGTGGGGCCGTCTCTCCGCCGGCCTGGGCGATGGCGGCCGGGGGCTGCGGCGCGGTCACGGGGGCTGCCCAGGCACTCTGTGAGACGCCGCCCAGCAGGGAGGCGGAGAGGGCGAGGGCAGACAGGAATCTCCGGGTGCTCTTGGTCATGATGGTCGCTTCTCCTTGACTGTTCTAGGCGTGGCTCGTTGCTGTGAAAACCTGGGACAGGGTTCAGGGCGAGAATGAATGGAATTCACGCTCGCCCTGAACTGTTCCTGCCCTACGGGGGGGTGTTCTCGAAGGCTCAGCGGCGACCGCCGCGGAAGCCCCCACCGAAGCCGCCGTGGCTGCCGCCGCCCCAGCTCCGCTCGCTCCAGCCGCGGCTTGCGGCCGCCGAGTGGTCGTAGCCGCTCCAGCGCGACTGGGCTTCCTGCGTCATCGAGCGGTTCGTGGTGGCGGCGTTCCAGGAGCCGCTGTCGTACTTCTGCCAGCCGCTGCCGGTGTTGCGGTAGACGTTGCCGTTGCGATCGGCGTACACGTTGTCGTTGTACCGCCCCACCGATGTGGTGTTGGTCTGTCCGGTGCGGGGGTTGGTGTGCTCGACGGAGGCGCCGGCGGCGGAGTTCCCGGTGTAGGGGTTGTAGGCGCGGCCAGCGGCGTAGTTCGAGCTGCCACCGGTGCGGGTGTTGTAGGTGCTGCCGCTCACGCCCTTGGCGTAGGTGCCGGTGGCGGCGTTGTAGCCGTACCCGCGTACCCCGTTGTAGTAGGTGTTGCCCCAGTGGCCGTACACGTTGCTGGCAGCGCCCCAGGCGCCCGCGCCGCCCCAGTAGTA
>RGZZ01000684.1 GCA_010028905.1 Pseudomonadota bacterium
ACCAAACAGACCCTGGCGCTTACCCCGACCGAGACAACCCGACAGCTTGCGCTCATTCATTGGCTCATCGAGGCCGGTCGGCACACCCAGGCCATCAACGGCATGCGGGCCTGGGTGGTGAACCACGTTCTGCAGCGGCTCCCTTGGAACATTCCCCGCTGGCTCTCCCGCCACGAGCGGGCGCCCATCGAGCACCACCTCGACAGCGTCGCCTACCGCGCGCGCAACGGGTACGAGGAACCTGAAGAGCACGCCATCGCCGCCATCTGGAAACGGCTTCGCGCTCTGGAGGGTTCGTTGCGAGACGGCGGTCTCACACCAGACGCGATCACCCTCTCGCGTGGCGATATCATCGATCTCTACAACGCCTGCGTGGCCCTGAACGACAGCGAAGACATAGAGCCCACCTACAGGCCCCCTGAGGGGCGCCTTGTCATCACCCCGCTGGGCCTGGCCCCAGGGGTTCTGTACGCGGTGGCCCGTCTGCTCACTCCAAGCCACACCCTCATCGTCACCTCGGCACGGGGCCGCGAGCGCGAGGTCGAGGCTCTCACGCGGGCAGGGTTCCCCGATCTGCGCCGCACGGTGCGAGTGCTCGACGACCCCTTTCACTGCTTCGACCTGGCCCCGAAGCTCGCCACCGAGCGCGCCATACGCGACCTCATGCTGCGCCACGACGAGGTGGTGGTGAACATCACCGGCGGCACCACCGCCATGCAGCACGTCATCGAACGTCTGGGCCGAGAGTCACGCGCGCTTGGCAAGCGCACCGCCACCGTCGCCCTCATCGATCGACGCGACCCCGCCGAGCAGCTGGCCCAGCCCTACGTCGAGGGCGAGCTGGTCTGGCTCGACGAGACAGAGAGTGAGAAGAACGCATGATTGCCGAGCAGCTTGACCGCATCACAGCACAGATCGATACCGGCGACTACGATACCGCCATCAGCGCGCTCGAGACGCTCGACGAGGCCGACATCAACGACGCTCGCCTCCACCTGCGCGTGGCCGACCTGGCGCAGGCCGCCGGAGCAGGGACCCGCCTGCTCACGGCACTCAGCCTGGCCCACCGCGACGCGCCCGATGACCTCACCGTCATTCGTCGTCTGGCGCAAGCGCACGAAGACGCGGGAGCCAGCGACAAGGCGGTGCGCATGTGGCGGCTGCTCACCGAGCGCGCGCCGACTGACGTGGCTGCGTGGGACGCCCTGGGCACCCTTCTGGCCGACATGGGGCGTCTCGAGGAATCGCGCACGGTGTTCGATCAGGCGTTGCAGAGCACCGGCGACAAGCGATTCCGCGCCCTGGCAAAAGAGAACCGGCGCGACGCCCCGGTTGACGACCTCCCTGTGCCCAGCGAGGCCATGCTCGTTCGCTTCGTGTCGCTCTTCGACGGTCGCGAGGGCGTGTACGCCCGACAGTGGGCCAGCGAGCAGGGGGCCACGGGCTACACCCCGATTCGAGAGCCCTTCACGGTGAACGTGGCCAAGAACCACCTGCTGGGCAACCACACGGTGGGCATCTACCCGCTGCGACTCGACAACACCGTGAACTTCGGCGCCATCGACTTCGACCTGCCCAAATCGTTCATCGAGCGCTCGGCGCCAGGCCGTCCGGAATGGCTGCAGGCCATGGGGCAGATGCTGGAGTTCGCCGAACGTCTGCGTCGGATCGCCCATGAGCGGGGTCTCTTCGTGCACCTCGAAGACAGCGGCTGGAAGGGACTGCACGCCTGGGTGTTCGCGGCCGCTCCTCTCCCCGCCGTGGTGATGCGCAAGCTGCTCGACACCCTGCTGGGCATCACAGGTCCCCTTCCCCTCGGCATCCGCACTGAGGTGTTTCCCAAGCAGAACGTGCTGCCCCTCGACAAGCTGGGAAACCTCATCAAGCTGCCCATGGGGCTGCACCGTCGCACGGGGCGAAGAGCCGCCTGGATCGATGAGTTCGGGGTGCACGTCGATGACCAGGTGGGTTACCTGCTCGAGGCGCGACGGGTCGAGCACGACGTCATCT
>RGZZ01000685.1 GCA_010028905.1 Pseudomonadota bacterium
GGCAGCCGCGTCTCGCTTCGCGACGCCGTCGAGCTGATGGAGACCATCTCTGACAACACCGCCACCGACCTCGTGTTCCATGCCCTCGGCCTCGGCAGCGTGAACGAGATGATGCGTGGGCTCGGCCTGGCGCACACCGACATCTATCTCACCAACCGCGCGGCCTGGCTCATCTCGCTGGGCATGGCGCGTGAGCTGCGCGGTCTGTCCGCGCGCGACATCGCCTCGAAGTGGGCGGCCTTGTCGCCGGCGCAGCGCAACGCCACCGCGGCGCGCATCGTGGCCGAGAACCGCGCGACCTCTCTTGCCGCCATACAGCGCGCGGAAGATGCGTCGGTGGGGCGCCCCTATGCCGATGACATGCGTCTCGCGGCGATGGTCGACAACGTCGCCTCGCCCGCCGACCTCGCCGCGCTGCTCGAGAAGCTGCAGAAGGGCGAGCTGCTCGACGCCACCCGCACCCGCTACTGCCTCGGCGTGCTCGGCCGTCAGCGCTTCAACTCGCGCATCCCCCGCCAGCTGCCGAAGGGCACCCGTGTGTCCCACAAGACGGGCACCATCCTCGGGGTGGTGAATGACGCCGGCATCATCGAGATCAGCCCGTCGAACCACGTGGTGGTGGTGGCTTGCTGTCGCGACGTGGCCCAGGGGGGCGACAGCGTCGCCGAAGCACTCATCGGCGGCATCGCCCGCGCCGCGTACGACCATTTCCGCTGATCACCGAAGGGCGATCGCGCTTGTCACAAAACCTCCAGCTGTGTGTCGAAGGGGCATACAGAGAAACGGAGGACAACCCCATGAAACATCGCATCTCACTCCTGACTGGGGCCCTGCTGGCCCTGCTCTCCCTGACTCCAGTGCTTGCTCAGCCCGGCATGGGCGGAGGACGCGGGGGAGGGCGTTCGATGACGAGTCATGGCGTCACGGCCCGCCCTGGTGACAGTCAGCGCCCGGGAGGTTTCGAACAGAGCGAAAATCGCTTCGGCCAGATGGGCTCGCCTGACGGCCCCGGCGGCCGCTTCCGCAGAGGTGACGGCCCGCAGGCCGGCGCTGTTGTTGCCGACCCGGACAGCCCCAACTATCGCCAGGATGGCGACCGCCGGAACGGCCTCCCGGGATACATCGGCCCGTGTGACGCAGGCCGCTCTTCTCGCCAGGGTGGCGACCGCCGGGACGGCAGGTCGAGATAGGTTGTCTCGTCTGACGCAGGTGATCCGTCATGTGCTCCTGACGCCGCCACTGGCGGCAGTGCTCCGTGATGCAGCGCCCTATGTGACGCCATACGCCTGAGCGCAGGCCTCGCGGCGACCCCCGCGAGGCTTGCTCTTTCGCGTGTGGCCAGGGGTGGGCGGGTACCCACGTTGAGCGCAATCGCGGCGGTTGCACCCCCGGCTGACGCCTGATGGCGTGATCTCGAGCCTCGACAGTCGCTCGGCGTGTGCACCGGCCAGCGGTTGCCGCAGCGGGGCACTGTGCGCTCGTCGCTCCGGACAGGAACCGTTCGGCAAGGCAGGAAACATTTATAGAGGGATGAGGTGCCACCGTGAACACGACGATAGCGAGGGGTGAATCGATGGAGCAATCGAGACGCAGGGAGGCCTGATTCGCGCAAGTCTTTGCAGGCTCGCCTGCGTCGTGGCCCTCGGGGGCCTGCTGGCAGGATGCGGGGGAGGAGGCGGTGGCGGCGCAACGACCGCCCCGAACCTCGGCGCTGACCCTGGCGGGTCTGTGAGCGCTCCCGCTGTCACGCAAAAGGGGACATTGCTCATCAAACTGGCCCGCTCGAACGCGAAAGAGGCCCGAAAGCGATCGAAGATCGCGAGCGCCGCCCCACAGGTCGTCCATCAGCAGACGCGTCGCGTGCGCGTCGACGTGTTCGTGGCTCCGCTCGTCAGCCCACCGACGCCCGTCCTCTCCAAGACCTTCGACTTCACGGGCAACAGCGCCACCCTTGTTGTCGAGGGGGCACCCACGGGCAGCCTGATTGTGGTGATCACCGCGCTCGACCAG
>RGZZ01000686.1 GCA_010028905.1 Pseudomonadota bacterium
CGCAAGCCTTGCGCAGCGCCTGCTGCACGCGCAGCGCCTCCGCGACCATGACGCCCGCGACCCGTTCGTCGAGGTCTTCACCTTCACCAGCGGCTACCCGTGGACCGCCGCCGACCTCAAGGAGGCGTTCTTCCGCTGGGTGCTCGCGTGGCCGATGATGCGGGCCGTGTTCCTCGAGACCCCGGAAGGCCTGCGGCTCGATTTCCCGCCCATCGACGAAACACGCCTGGTGCGCGTGGCGTCGGTGACCCATCTGCCGAACCTCGACCGACGCCGCGCCACCGACGCCCTCATCGACGAATTCGCCAGCGCACCCATCGATCTGGCGCTCGGTCCGCTGGCCCAGGTGCTGATCGTGGAAACGGGGGGAGGCGAGACGCAGTGCGCGTTGCGGGCGAGCCGCCTGGCCGTCGATCAGACCATGGTCTCGCACCTGCGCGAGTCGTATCTGCGTGCGTGCCACGAGGTGGGAGGAGGACGGCCTCGCCACCGCGCCGAGGTCGACCATGCCGCGCTCGCCGCGGCGCACGCGCGAGACGACGCGGCCCACGCCGCCGAGCGGGCGCGCGCGGCGGCCTTCTGGGCCACCTACCTGCCCGACGAGCGGGTGCCCATGACCCTGCCCACCCGCGTCACATCGGGCACCCTGCGCTATCAGGAACGACGTGGCGACTGGACCGTGGTACCCATTCAGCCACCCGTGGTGACCGCCGCGCGAACCCTGGCCGAGAAGCACGGGGTGACCCTGGGCGACGTGCTCGAGGCCTGCTTCGTAGCGCTGCTCTCCCGCTACAGCGACGCGGAGACCATCGTGCTGCGTGAGTACACCGCGCGCGACAGCGCGGTCGGGACGAGCCTCGCCACGGTGCACGGCCAGCTGCTACCCCTGGTGTTCGAGGTGACGCCGACGACCCCGTTCAGCACCCTCATCGATCAGGTGCCACAGCAGCGCCAGCGCGTGCGTGAAGGCGCCGCGAACCTGCTCTTCGATGCCGTGGTGGCGCCCAACGAACACGGGCGGGACAAGATCGACCTCCTCACACAGGCCGGCTTCCGATACGTGCGGTACATCTCCGCCGACGGTGAAGCCCGTCCGCAGATCCGCGACTTTGCAATACATCAGCGCTTTCGCCCCCCCGTCGATCTGCTGCTGTCGGTCGATGAGTTCGCCGACGACGTGCTGGTGTCGCTGGCGTACTGCCTCGATCTGTTCGACCCCCGCGTGATCGACGACGTGGTCGCGCACTATGCATCGCTGCTCCGCGGCTTCGTGCACGCCGCCCAGCAGCCGCTGAGCGTGCCCCGCCTGCTCAGCGACGAGGAAGAGCACCGCATCGTCCACGACTGGAACCAGACGGCTAAACCCTATCCACACGACCGCAGCCTCGCCGACCTGGTGTTCCACACCTGCGAGACCCACGCCGACCGCGTCGCAACGGTCGATGCCCATCGCAGCCTGACCTATCGCGAGCTGGCCGCGCGCGCCGAAGCCCTGGCCGCGCGCCTGGCCGATCTGGGGGCCCGTCGCGGCGATCACGTGGTGCTGCTGCAAGATCGCAGCGCCGACGTCATCACCGCCATCGTGGCCTGCGTGAGCGCGGGGCTGGCCTACGTGCCCCTCGAGCCCGACTACCCGAAGGCGCGGGTCGAGGCACTGTGCGCGCAGTGCGGCGCGGTGGCCATCGTGGCCGACCCCGCCCTCGCCGGACTGGCGCCGGAGGGCATTCCCGTCATCACCGATCTCGACACGCCGCACGAGATGTTCGGCCGCATCCGCAGACCCGTCTCGCAGCCCACCGACATTGCCTACGTGCTCTTCACGTCAGGCTCGACCGGCGTGCCCAAGGCGGCCCAGGTCACCCAGCGCGGAGTGGTGAACCTCGTGACCTGGCTCATCGGTGAGTTCGGCTTCGACGAGCGCGACCGCGTGATGCTGAAGACCCCCTACTCGCACGACATCTCGGTGCCGGAGATCTTCATCCCCCTGCTGACCGGCGGGTGCGTGGTGGT
>RGZZ01000687.1 GCA_010028905.1 Pseudomonadota bacterium
ACCGATGTCGGCGTACCACGCATACCAGCTGCACCACACCGACCCGCACCGACGGCATACCGTGGTGTGCCCTCGACACCACCCGACCCGACGTGGAGGCCTGGCTGGCAGAGCGTGTTCTCGAGCTGCGATCGTGGGGCTACGACTACCTCAAGCTCGACTACCTCTACGCGGCGGCGCTTCCTGGTTGCCGCTACGTCGACATGCCGCGCGAGGCCGCCTATCGACGGGCCCTCGAGGTCATGCGTCGAGCGGCGGGAGATGCCTATCTGCTGGCCTGTGGCGCACCCATCATCGCCACCCTCGGGCTGGCCGATGGACTTCGGGTGGGTCCGGATGTGGCGCCCCTCTGGGATAATCCGGACCGCACCGATCTGCTCAACGACCCCACGGGTCCAGGTGGGCTGAACGCGCTGCGCACCTCGGTTCAT
The DNA here is from genome assembly GCA_010028905.1 of Pseudomonadota bacterium. NCBI lineage: Bacteria > Pseudomonadati > Pseudomonadota > Pseudomonadota bacterium. Next base: position 432 of record RGZZ01000687.1, read on the forward strand.
CGCCTGTGGCTCTCGTCACTGGTGCAGGTCGATCCGGATGTGGCCTACTTCCGCACGCGGTACAGCCTTCTCAGCGACACGCAGAAGCGACTGCTTGCCGATCTGGGGAGGGTCTGCGGATTTCGCGGCACCTCTGATCCCCCCGCCTGGCTCGATCATCACGAGCTTGCCGCGATGCGCGACTTCGTCGGACGCACGCCAGAGGTGCGGCGGCTGGGCCGCTACCGCTTCGAGGTCGATGGTCGCGAGGTCGATTTCGAGGACGCGGCCACGGGCCTGTGGGTGCGCTGAGGCGCGGCAGCACGGGGGTAGCACGGCGTCGGGGATGAGCGGTTCGGGGAAGGGCCCGGGCACGCTCACGGTGAGCCTTCCCAACGGACTCATCGCCACCCTCGACCCAACGCAGACCTTCACGGTGACGCGTCCGGAGTTCTCGGTGAGCCCACCACAGACCTCGCCCGGCCAGAACGTCACCCTCATGCCTGCGCAGGGGAGCGCGCTCTCTGACATCCAGAACGTGCGCTTTGCGGGCTCCACGGCGAATCCCACGGTCGCGTCGTTCTCGCCGTCGAGCGGAGGGAAGGGAACCTCTGTGCTGACCAGCGGTCTGGCTCTTGCGAGCGGGCCGTACCCGTTCTTCGGTATCAGCATCACCGGTGGCGGGGTTCCGGCCACGAGCTTCAGCCATGACGCGGGGACCGGGAAGATCACGGCCGTGGTGCCAGCGCTGCCCTCGGGCAGCTGCTACATGCAGTGTCAGGACGCCACGGGTCAGGGTGTCGTGTCGACGTCAACGTTCACGGTGCCGTAGCGTCGCCTCAGATCACCTGTCGCAGCCGCGCCGCCGCCTGCTCGGCGGTGATGTCTCGCTGCGGGGTTCCGAGCATCTCGAACCCGACCATGAACTTGCGCACGGTGGCCGACCGCAGAAGCGGCGGGTAGAAGTGCAGATGCATGTGCCAGCCATCGTGGGCGAGGCCGTCGGTGGGGCGCTGGTGGATGCCCATCGAGTACGGGAAGGGGGCCTCGAAGACCCGATCATAGCCCCGGGTGAGGCGGCTGAGCACGTCGGCCAGGCCGTCGCGCTGGGCGCCGGAGAGGCCGTCGAGTGCGCTGGCGTGGGCCAAGGGCAGCACCAGGGTCTCGAACGGCCACACCGCCCAGTACGGCACCACCGCGACGAAGTGCGCATTGTCGTACACCACCCGCGCGCCGCGCGCCAGCTCGAGGTGCGCGTACTCGCACAGCAGGCAGCCACCATGGTCGCGCAGGTAGCCTTCCTGGGCAGAGGTCTCGCGTGCGGGCTCATCGGGCAGGCTCTCGGTGGCCCAGATCTGTCCGTGGGGATGGGGATTGCTCGCCCCCATCATCGCCCCCCGGTTCTCGAAGATCTGCACGTGGCCGATGTGCGGCAAGGCGCCCAGCGTGACATACTCGTGGGTCCACATGTCGATGACGCGGGCGATGGTCGATGGAGGCATGGTCGCCATGGTCAGATCATGGCGCGGGGAGAAGCAGGCCACGCGGCACGTGCCGCGCTCGGGGCGGGCGATGAGAAGGCGGGTTTCGGGGC
>RGZZ01000688.1 GCA_010028905.1 Pseudomonadota bacterium
GCCCACGCAGACGGCCGCTGAACCCCTCGTCGACACGACCCGGTCGCCCATCGAGCAGGCCCAGCAGCTCAACGAGGTGCTGCTGAAGAAGAACACCGAGTTCGGCGAGCGCAGCAGCATGGCCTCATCGAACGAGCTCCGTGAGCACCTCGGCCTCCTCTCGTGGGCCCACGAGCATCTCGAGAGCCTCTCGCAGCGCCTCGAGAGCGAGGGCAAGGCGGCTTCCGACGACAACCAGTACATCGAGCACCTGCAGGCCGACCTGGGCCAGGCCACACAGATGTTCGGCCAGATCTTCAACGGCGCGGTGAGCACCGAGACCGGAAATGTGATGTACCAGGCCAGCCTGAACAACCAGATCACCATGGAGATGGCCCAGGTCACGGCCCAGAACGCGCAGGTGCGCCACGGCATCCTGAGCCGCTACAACCAGGTGGCCAACGGTCTCGGCGGCCAGTACGGTTCGATGGGTGACTACGGCACGATGGGCGGCTACGGCCGCACCTATGGCGCCGGTGCCTATGGTGGCGGCTACGGCACGATGGGCGGCTACGGAACGATGGGCGGCTACAACGCCTATCCGAGAACGAGCTACAGTGTCAACGTCCAGCCCGGCGTTCCCGGCTACGGTTCCTATCCCACGGCGATGGGCGCGGGCGGCTATCCGATGGGTGCCCCGTCTGGCGCCTTCGTGGGCGGTGCGTATCCTAGCCAGGGGTACCCAGCGTAGCCGTCGCGAAGTCGACCACCGCCCGCTGGGTCTGCGGCGACTGGGTGTCGACCCCGGCCCCGTGCCCGCCGTCAACGTCGAGCCAACGCCGCTCACGTGACGAAGCGCGGCTGGCGGCGTACAGCTGCTTCCCCATCTCATACGGGATGAGCGGGTCATCTGGCGCGTGCAGGAACAAGATGGGGCAGTCGATGCGCGCAACGCGATCGACGCTGGGGAACAGGTTTCGACAGAGCAGACGCGCAGGCAGCCAGGGGTAGAGCCGCGCGCCCATGTCGGCCACCGAGGTGAACGTCGACTTGAGCATGAGCGCCCGAGGCGCGTGCTTCTCGGCCAGCCAGGTCGCGACGCCACCGCCCAGAGACTCGCCATACACGACGATCTCCGCGGGGGAGATGCGCAGCGTCTCGGTGAGATACCGCCAGGCGGCCTCCGCATCGCGGTAGAGCCCCTGCTCGAACGGCTCCCCCTCGCTGCGCCCGTATCCGCGGTAGTCGAACATGAGAACGTTGAGGCCCGCCCGATGCCACGTGCGAATCGAGCCGAGATGGGTCGACAGGTTCCCCCCGTTGCCGTGACAGTAGAGCATCCAACGGCCGCTCGCGGAGCCGCGAACGACCCAGGCGCTGAGGCGCACGCCGTCTTCGGCGGTGAGAGCGACCTCGTCGTAGGCGAGGCCGAGATGCCGGGGGGTGTAGCTGAGGGCGCGAGCGGGCACGTAGACAAGCCTGCCCTGCATGACGTAGAATGCGGCGCAGATCGAAGCATAGATCGTGGCGATGCAGACTGCGATGGTCACGGCGAGGCGCATGCGACCTCCATTCCCGGGTGAAGGTGACTTCTTCCGCCGAGACCGCTCCCCTGCCGCGCGCAAGCCCGCGGATCGCGTGCACTCGATCGCGCGGTGCGGAACCCACGGGCGAGACGCGACGTCTTCCACGTGTGCAGTGGCAACCCAGCGCAACAGCAGCCCCTGCCCGCGCCATCGCCCCCTTCTGGAGACAGACATGACGAGCAGCAACGAAAACGAGAATCCCCCCAACGCTCCCGAACCCGCGAGCCTGCGCTCCGACGACACGGTTGCCTCGCAGGGCGAGACGACCGCTGCCGAGCGGTCGCGCGTCACCCCCGACCTCGACGCAGTCACCCTGGCTGTGCAGCGCCTCGTGGCGGAGATCGCCTCCACGCAGCCCCCCCTGCTCGAATCACGGGCGACAGGCTCAACGGTGGCCTGTGAAGACGACGAAGAAGACGACGACGA
>RGZZ01000689.1 GCA_010028905.1 Pseudomonadota bacterium
GAAGCCTCGCGCGATGGGCGCGCGGGGGCATCGTTGACGGCGGCGCTGCGCAGCACCGATTGCCTGTTCCAGTCTTCGAGCGTCTTGCCGCAGTCGCCGCAGACGATGCGCTCGTGCTCGTTGATGTGGCCGCAGCCTGGGCACTTCACCGCAGTACGCTCCTTCAGGGGGGCGAAGCCGCGTTCGGCTGCCGAGCGCGAGCGCGCGCTTCATCAAACCCCTCGATGCCATCATTCCATCTTGGGGAGAAGCCCCCTGCTCATCGTCGGCGGCTCAGTGCGCGCGGGCCTGTTGTCCAGCCGCCTGGGTGCGGATGAAGGCGATCTCGCCGTCGATGAGGCGAGACAGCCCGGGGTCTTTCGCCCGCAGCTGAGACGGGTTGTTGAAGCGCATCGCAAACCCCTCGGCCATGTTCTCGTTGGCGCTCGTGGCGGCGTAGTCGGTGATGTATCCGCTGTCGGGCGGGTTCTCGTAGGCGCTCTCCCGGGCCTGTTCGAGCTGCTTCCCGTACGGGGTGCCCGTTCGCTCGATGATGCCTTCCACCGAGTGGCCCAGCTCGTGAACCGCGCACTGCGGGGTGAGGGCGGTGCTGCGGATGACGATGGTGTTCATGCCATCGCGGTCGAAGTGCTCGGCGGAGACCGTGTAGACCTTCGGATCGGCGTGCTTGATGCGACCCGAGGCGTCGTTCCACTGCTGCAGCGAGGCGTAGTCGTGGTAGTCGACCACCGTGGCCTCGCCGCCGGTCTGCCCCGCGGGCCGATAGTCGTAGGTGTTCGGCACGAGGATGAGGTTGTTCTCGTGATCGAGGGGAATGGCGTCGGGGCCCTTGGCCAGCTGGCGCGTCGCCGCGAGCCGCGACTGCAAGCGCTGCAGCCCTTGCGCCTGCAGCGAGGGGAGTGCGTCGCGGTTGAGGGTCTTCACCGTGCTGACGAACGAGGCGATCTCAGCGGACGTCTGTGCGCCGTGCATGCGCGCCATCTGCTCGAGGGTGTGGGGTGTGTTGATGCTCTCGAGGCTGCGGAAGGTGGTCGACCCACCCGCCTCTCCCTCGGCCGGGTTGTAGAGCTTCACGCGGTCGCCCGTGCGCTGCTCGAGCTGGGTGCGGGCGAAGCGCTTCTGCGCGCTCTGCGTGCTTCGCAGGTCTTGGTAGAGCTTGTTGATGCGCTCCGACGTGGCGTCATCGGCGCGAGAGAGTGCGGGGCCAGGGCCGGGGCCGCCCATGTCTTCCGGCATGGCGTTGAGCTGTGTGAGCGAATCGGTGATGGCGCCCAGCTTCCCGTCGAAGCGTGAGTGGGCTTCTCGCAGCACCCCGTTCGCCGCGGTCGCCGCGTGCGAGGCCTCCGCGAGAACCTGGGGACGATGCTGCGGGCGCACGACCCCCGCGTCGGCGAGGTTCTGGCCTTCCTGCACGATCACCCAGCGGGTGCCGTTGCTGCGCGCGTACTGCAGCACCTCGGTGTCGACCCCGGAGAGGGCGTCCTTGAGGCGCTGCACGTCTTGCGCTGATGGCGCACCGACGCGCGCGTCGCGCACGATCATGGCGTCGACGAGTGAATCGCGGGTCTGCCGCACCGAGGTTGCTGACGGCGCCGGCACGCTCTGCATCGCCTGCGTCAGGGGCGGGGAGAGGGGCCCTCCCGCGGTGGCCGTGGTGACTGCCCCCATGAGTGACATCCCCGCGAGCAGAAGGGCGGCGAGACGGGGTGCGCGTGCGCTGGTCGTCTCGCGCGAAGCGGCGGCGCCGGCGCTCGAGGCAGGCGAAAGCCCGACGCTTCCGGAGTAGCCGTCGGAAGCGCCGGGTTGAGGGGGCGCACTGCTGGCGTGGGGCGAGCGCACCGCTGCCGTTGAACGGTCAGCGGCGCGCGTCGCCCACGCGTTGTGGGAGATGATCACGCTCAGTCCTTGCTGGTCGATGTGCTGGCCGCGGGCGCGCTGTGCGTCACGGCGGGTGCGGAATGTGTCTGGATGGGCGCGCTGT
>RGZZ01000690.1 GCA_010028905.1 Pseudomonadota bacterium
GCCCGGCATGATGGTCTTGCCGCGGCAGTCGACCACATTCGCGCCAGAGGGAATCGCCACGTCGGGCCCGATGGCCCGAATGCGATTGCCCTCGACCAGCACGGTGGCCTGCTCGAGCACCTCGTCGCCTCGCATGGTGATGACCCGGCCGCCGGTGAGGGCGGTCACTCCGCTCGGCAGGTCGGCGGTGGCGTCGAGGCGCACTTCGCGCGCGGCGGGCGCAGCGTCGGCCAAGGGTGCAGCTCCGTCGCCCCGCAAGAATGCGAATGCGTCGCGCAGATCGCGGGTGAAGAAGCGGTCGCCCAGGGTCCAGCCCAGGGCGCGGCTGTCGGACGTCCAGGCGATGTACGCGCCGGCGTCACGCGAGATCTGCGCCACGGGAACGTTGTCTGCACGGGGCCCCAGCTCGAGGGGCTTGCCCGTCTGTGGGCGGGCCGCCACGAAGGCGTTGAACCCTTGCACGAACGCGATCCAGCGCTCGTCGGGCGAGATGCGCATCTCTTGCGCGTCCTTGCAGGTCGCCTCGACCCGCTCGTCGCCTCCCGTCACGCGCAGGCTCACCAGATTGATCATGTCATCGCCGGCGCCGCGCAGCACGAAGAGACGACCTGCGGACGCGCCGAAGTGCGGGCTCGAGCCTTCGCGGGTCACCCGCCACGGGGCTGTGCCGCTCGCCTTCATGGCCCATACGCCGCAGTCGTGTGAATGGGTGGGCGAGGTGATGCGCCCTCCGGTGGTCTTACGCCAGGCGATGACCTGGCCATCCGGCGAGAAGCACGGCTCGACGTAGTGCCCGGGTTCGCGCACCCGCACCTTCGGGGTGCCGCCGGCGGCAGGCACGGTGCAGATCTGCCCCAGCCCCTCGTCGGTCCAGCGCACGTACACCACCGTGCTCCCGTCGCGCGACAGCGACGGGTAGAGCTCAAACGCATCATCGTGGGTGAGCCGCCGCGGCGCGGCGCCTGGCGCGTCTTGCGCCCAGAGGTGGCCCAGGGCCTGAAAGATGAGACGGTGCCCATCGGGGGCGCGCTCGGCCCAGCGGATCATCTTCGCGGTGAAGGTCTTCGGCGCCACGTCGACCGGGAAGCGCACCGCTTCGGTCACCTGACGCGTGTCGCGGACGTGGAAGGGGATGGTCACACGCTTCCCGGTGGAGACATCGACGCGCTGCAGGTGTCCGCCGGCCCAGAGCACGATGGCCTTGTCATCCGGGGTGAAGGCAAACGTGGGGTACACCCCGTGAATGGCCCAGGTCTCCTGCATGTCGCGCTCGAGGCCGTCGGTGATCTTGCGCTCGACGCCCGTGCGCACATCGTGCACGAACAGCACGCTGCGGCCCTTCACCCTGCGAACGAAGGCCAGCCAGCGCCCATCACGTGATGGGGTGGGACGGATCGATCCCCCCGGTCCGGTCACGAAGCGCTCGAGCTCGCCGGTCTCGCGGTCGAGGCGCTGGATGACGTAGATCTCGCCGTTGACGTCTTTGTTGTACTCGAAGCTCGCGCCGGGGGTGACGTCCTGGCTGTAGTAGACGTAGCGGCCGTCCGGCGAGAAGACCGGTTCGCCCAGGTCTTTCTGGTCGTTGGGTCGCTTCGTGAGCTGCACGCCCGAGCCACCGGCCACATGGTAGAGCCATACCTCGCCGGCGCCCAGCGAGCGGTGCGCGGTGAAGTGCTTGCGCACCGCGATGTACTGGCCATCGGGGCTCCAGGCCGGGCTGTTGACCAGGCGGAAGCGCTCCTTGGTGACGGCCCGGGGATGGCTGCCGTCCCGGTTCATCACCCAGATGTTGTCGCCGCCGCCCCGGTCGCTGGTGAATGCGATGTGGCGGCCGTCCGGGCTGTAACGCGGCTGCATGTCCCACGCCACGCCGTGGGTGAGGGCCCTGGCCTCGCCCCCATCGATGGGCACCTCGTAGATGTCGCCCAGCAGATCGAAGGCGATGTGCGTGCCGTCCGGCGAGACGTCGAGGCTCAGCCA
>RGZZ01000691.1 GCA_010028905.1 Pseudomonadota bacterium
GCCCGCCAGCGACGACCCGGCGAAGGACCGGGAGATCTACCTGAAGCTGCTCACCATGGATGGCGACGGCTTGAGGGAGCGCCGCACGAAGAGCATTCCGGCAGCCCGCCTGCACGAGTTGGCCGCCGTGCCGGACCTGCGGGGGCGCGGCGCGCGTCACGTCCATCGCAGTCCGCTCGAGAAGGCGCGAGAGCACTGGTTCGAGACGAACGCGCAGGGAAAGATCGCCTGGCGCGCATCCATCGACCGCGAGCAGCGGGAATCCCTCACCCGCCGGATCTTCGACCGCCTCTCCTACGACCAGAAGCTCGAGTTCTGTGTGCGCCCGGAGGAGATCGAAGGCCCGTCGGAGGCGGCCTGGCGCGACATCAACGCCCACCTGGGCACCCAGTCCACAAGCCTGCCCGAGCTGGTGGCCGAGCTGGGGAAGCGCCGCTTCGGACGCGTGCCCCGCGTGGGCGACGCCTTCTGCGGGGGCGGCAGCATTCCGTTCGAGGCCGCGCGCCTGGGGTGCGACGTGTACGCCTCCGACCTGAACCCGGTGGCGGCCCTCCTCACCTGGGGGGCGCTGAACATCGTTGGGGGCGGGCCCGAGGTGGCGAAGCAGGTCGAGGAGGCGAGGGCCGCGCTCTTCGCCGCGGTCGACGAGCAGATCACGAAATGGGGCATCGAGCACAACGAGAAGGGGTGGCGGGCTGACCTCTACCTGTATTGCTACGAGACGCAGTGCCCCGAGTGCGGGTGGACGATTCCGCTGTCGGGGTCGTGGGTCATCGGCGAGAAGAGCGGCGTCGTAGCTGATCTGCTACCGGATGTAAAGACGAAGACCTTTCGCATCGACATCCGCGAGGGGGCCTCGAAAAACGACCTGCGGCGCGCCAAGGACGCGGGCACCATCAAGGACGGCGAGATGATCTGCCCGAGCCCGGACTGCGCGAAGAAGGACGTCGCCACGCGCATCAAGGTGTCGGTTCTGCGCGGCGACCGGCGTGAGGGCGGCGAGACCGTGTACGGCATTCGCGCCTGGAGCGAGAACCAGGTGGTGGCGGGCGCAGACGATCTGTATCACGAGCGGCTGTACTGCATCCGCTGGCTCGTTCCCACGAAGGGGGGGAAGAGCGAGCGGGTGTACCGCGCGCCGGACGCCCACGACCTCGCACGCGAGAAGAAGGCGATGTCGTTGCTGATGGAGCGCTTCGACGACTGGCGCGCGCAGGGGATTCTTCCCACGATGGCCATACGGCCAGGCGCCGAGACACGCAGAATTCGGCGAGACCTGGGGGCGACGTACTGGCATCACCTGTTCAATCCAAGGCAGTTGCTGGTGTTGGGAACCATGATGGACGCTGTCTCACGTGAGGAAGGAGTGCGTTTAGCAACTCAGTTGCTGGAAACTGGTGTGGCGCTGAACCTGAACTCCCGGATTACAAGATGGCACCCGAGAAACGACCAAGATGTTGCTGCGCTCTACACGAATGCTTTTGCCGCGCTGTACAATTACTCTTGTAGGTCATTCGCGTTTCTCACGCAGGCCATAGTGTTGTCTCGACAAAGCCGCATAAGTGGGCGTTACGCCGTCGAGACCTGCGACGCTAGACACTCAGACATCCTTCGGGACCTGTGGATCACCGACCCTCCTTACGCCGACGCGATTAACTACCACGAACTCTGTGACTTCTTCCTCGCCTGGTACCGTGGCCCATTGCAGAAGCTGTTCCCCGAGTGGCATACCGACGGCCGCTACGCCCTCGCCGTCGTTGGCAAGGACGAGCAGTTCCGCCAGAGCATGGCCGACGTCTACAAGAACCTCGCCCAGCACATGCCCGACAACGGCATGCAGGTGGTCATGTTCACGCACAATGACGCCGCAGTCTGGGCCGACCTGTGCATGATCTTGTGGGCGGCGGGCTTGCAGGTGACGGCGGCGTGGTGTGTGTCCACTGAGACCGGTTCCGAGGTGGCCCACAAGGACAACGGAAA
>RGZZ01000692.1 GCA_010028905.1 Pseudomonadota bacterium
GAGGGTGAAGAGCAGGTTCATGGGCTGCCCCATCAACACGCTTGCAAACACGAGGAACGGCGCCACGAAGAGCGCGACCTGGGTCGACGATCCGCAGGCGATCTGGAAGGCCAGCTCCATGCGACCACGCCGCGCCACCATGATGGCCACCGCGTGCTCGGCCGCGTTGCCCACGATGGCGATGACCACCGCTCCGAGGAAGATGGGCGACAGATGCATCGACTCGATGAGCTCCTGCACGGCGTCGACGAGGATCTCGCTCTCGAGCACCACGAGAAGCGTCGTGCCCAGCAGAACCGACACCGCCGTCATCATGCTCCACTCGGGCTCCTCGGGCTCTTCGTCTGCCCCGCTGCCGTCGGGGTTGAAGACGTGTCGATGGGTGCCGAACGCGAACAGCAGGCCGAGGAAGTAGATGAGCATGAGGATGCCCGCCACCATCAGGCTCATGTTCTGCAGCAGAACGGGGTTGGCGTCGGGGCGCACGCGGGCGAACACCGCTGGGACGACAAGGCCGATGACGGCGAGCAGCATCATGCTCGAGGTCATGCCGGCCGAGCGGGGATTGATGGACATCGACTTGTAGCGAAGGCCACCCGCCACAATGGCCGCCCCGAGAACGAGCAGCAGGTTTCCGATGATCGACCCCGTGATGGAGGCCTTCACCATCTCGAGGAGGTGCCCTCCGGAGCGGATGGCCATGAGCGCGAGGATGAGCTCTGTGGCATTGCCGAACGTGGCGTTGAGCAGCCCCCCCAGAGCCGGGCCCTGGCGCATGGAGATCTCCTCCGTGGCCTTCCCGAGGATGCCCGCCAGCGGAACGATGGCGGCGGCAGCGATGATGAAGAGCGGCATGGCGGCCATGGCGTGATTGTGATGGCCGAGCACGCTGAGCAGAATGAGCACCGCGGTGATGACATAGGTTCTCATCGCTGACACCTCGAGCACCAGTGATACGCGCGGGCGCTTCGCCCCGCGCCCAGAGACGCCTTCTTGATTGACGTACCGCAGGCCGCGCACGGCTCGCCCGTACGACCATAGACGTGAGGGATGTACGCCCCGCTCTGCCCGAAGATGTCGTAGTAGCGGCCGGTGGGACGGGCGGTGGCGCCCTGGGTCTCGACCGCGCGCTCGAGCACCGGGCGGATGTGCGAGACCAGTCGGGCGAGCCGCGCTCGCGAGAGTGTGGCGGCGACGCGATCGGGTCGCACCCCGCCGAGAAAGCAGATCTCGTCGGCGTAGATGTTGCCCACGCCGGCGACCATCCGCTGATCGAGGAGCGCGGTCTTGACGGCGCAGCGCTTGCTGCGCAGGCGCTCGACCAGCGCCCCCTCGTCGAAGCCATCATCGAGCGGCTCGGGGCCGAGGGCGTCGAGGAACGAAAGATCTGATGTGACCCCGATCTCCCCGAAGGTGCGGGGATCGCTGAACACCAGGCGCTGGCCATCGCTGAGCTCGAGCACCGCGTGAACGTGCGCGCGCGAGGGAGGAACGTCTACGAGAGGCTCGACCTCGAGACGACCGGTCATGCCCAGGTGCACCCGCAGCACGCTGCCGTCATCGAGGGGCAGGAACATGTGCTTGCCGCGCCTGCGAACCGCCTCGATGCGCCGTCCGCGCACACCCTCGACGAAGGCATCGACGCTGGGACGGGTGATGCGCGCAAGACCGGCCCAGGCGCGGGCGATGTGCCGCCCTTCGAGCAGCGGTGCGATCTGGCGGCGAATGGTCTCGACCTCAGGAAGCTCAGGCATACGGGGCATGGATTGGAAAACGAAGACCGGGTTCCTGCTTCATCGAGCCGGGGTCCGCGCCCCGCCCCCCGCCTCGCCCCGAGAGGAGGAACCCCGCGCGTCTTCGAACCCAAGGCGAGCGGAAGGTTTGCGCCCCCTGCCTCAAAAAGTGGAGAGCGCGCTCCGAGAACACGCAGAGGGGGAGACGGCGCCGGCCCATGAACGCAGTCGACAGCTTC
>RGZZ01000693.1 GCA_010028905.1 Pseudomonadota bacterium
CTGCTCAAGAGCCGCATCATCTTTCTCGGAATGCCCATCGATGACACGGTGGCCAACCTCGTCATCGCCCAGCTGCTGTTCCTCGAGCAGGAAGATCCTGACAAGGACATCGACCTCTACATCAACAGCCCAGGCGGCTCGGTCACGGCGGGCCTGGCGATGTATGACTGCATGCAGCTCGTGAAGCCCGACGTGTCGACCATCTGCATGGGCATGGCGGCCAGCGCGGCCGCGCTCCTGCTGGCCGGCGGTGCCAAGGGGAAGCGGTTCGCCCTCCCCCACTCGCGCATCATGATCCACCAGCCGTGGATTCGCGGTATCGGAGGCCAGGCCACCGACATCGAGATCCACGCCAAGCAGATCCTGCACACCCGCGCAACCCTCGACCAGATCCTGGCCGATCACACGGGTCAGCCCCTTGAGCGCGTGAAGAAAGACACCGAGCGCGACTACTTCATGTCGTCTGAAGAGGCGCGTGAGTACGGGCTGATCGACAAGACGATCAGCAAAGACGCCCGCTAGGCACCCCAGCGCGCGGCGTCGCCTCGAGAGCGCGTCTCTGCTGCATAGCGGTAAAGGAGCACGCCATCGTGTCGACGACCGCGCAAACCCGTTCCTGGATAGCCGTCGGTCTCATCTCGCTCTCCGTGTGGTCATCGATCCTCGCGGGCTGCGGCGGATCTTCGTCGTCAACGACATCGTCGCCAACGACGTCGGGAACTGGCCAGGCGCTGGGGGTTCCAGTTGCGACCACTGCGATGCGAGGGCGCCTCTAGCTGGACGTGCCCGTTCAAGGGGCTACCGTGACGGTACTCAACAGCAGCACCCGCTCGCCGCTGTCGCTGCCCACAGTCAGCGGCCCGGGTGGGTTCTTCGTCGTTGACGTGCCCACGAGCGGGGCGTTCACACTCGTAGCGACCGCCCGCCTGAACGGGGTCTCCGAGGTCTACGGTCGCAGCTACGACCAGGCTCCGACCTCGCGGTTCCTGCACATCAACGCCATCACCAGCGTCGCCACCCGCTATCAGGAGCGCCACCCGTCGATGCACGCGGCCGACGCCGAGATCGCCGTGAAGAGGGCGCTCGGAGTCCCCCTGGCGCTGGACGCGGGAACGTTCGGGCACGCGCACGGCACAACGCGATTTTCCCACACCACCTTCCTGCGCGCGGCGCGAGCCTACAGCGGTGGCGAACCCGCCTAACTCGATGCCCTGGCCACCCAGGTCGACGCGCCCGGCGCCAAGAGCGGGCGAAAGGCTGCGCTCGCAACGGGCCCCCTCCCCGACCTCAGCACGTTGTTCTCAACCCTGCAATCCAGATGGTCGAACCTGTGGAGGAAGCAGCAGCAGCCAGCATACAGCGTCACCGAGAGCGACCTTCAAGAGGTTGAGCAGAGCGAGTCCGAATTCACCGATGCATCGAGCGTGTTGGCCGACGACCTGTACAACGATGACATTGAGAGCTCGAGTAACGTGGCATCGGCCGCGAGCGCCGATGTCGCCGCAGACGTGGCAGAAGACGCGGTGGTCAAAGGCCTGGTGAGCGATATAGGCGGCGACATACGAGGGGCCATCGTAGGTATCGCCGTAGAGGCGCTCTTCTCGGCAATCTTTCCAAGTGACCCCAACGCAGAGGTCATGACGGCGCTTGCGAACCTCTCCAACCAGATCACAAATCTCCAGAGCTCGGTCAACCAGCTACAGGCCTACGTAGCGTCGGCCTTCGCGCAATCAGAGTACTACACGAATGCAGAGCAGCTGCGTGGCGCCTTCTCGACCATCGACACGGCCTGGAACGGACCGGACAGCAACAACGAGGGCTATGCTGCCGCCCAGAGCCAGGCAGGACAAAACCCCCACAAGGCCGCCACGGCACTGGCCAGCATCCTCCCGGGCGGTCAGAACTACCAGAGCATCGCGACGCTGTCGAGCGCGCAGAGCCAGATCGCCAGCGCCCAGA
>RGZZ01000694.1 GCA_010028905.1 Pseudomonadota bacterium
CTCGACGAGATCGTGAAGCACCTTCCCCCCGCGCCTGCGCCGGAAGAGGGCGAGGGCATCAAGCTGGCCCTGGTGGGACGCCCCAATGTGGGCAAGTCGGCCTTGTTCAACCGCCTCATCGGCGAGAACCGCTCCATCGTCGAAGATCAGCCCGGGGTCACCCGGGATCGCATCTACGCCGAGTGTGATTGGAACGGCCGAGACTTCCTCCTGGTCGACACCGGGGGGATCATCCCCGACACGGCCGAGGGGCGCACCCTCGAGGCGGCCATCCTCGAGCAGGCGCGGGTCGCAGTCGAGGAGTCGAGCGTCATCGTGTTCGTGGTCGACGCCATCGCCGGCATCCACGCCCTCGACGCCGGCATCGCCGAGATGCTTCGCCGAAGCGGCCGCACCGTTCTGCTGGCCGTGAACAAGGTCGACAACCTGAAGCGAGAGGCCGAGATCTACGAGTTCCACGCACTCGCCCTGGGCGATCCGCTCGCTGTGTCCTCGACGAGATCGTGAAGCACCTTCCCCCCGCGCCTGCGCCGGAAGAGGGCGAGGGCATCAAGCTGGCCCTGGTGGGACGCCCCAATGTGGGCAAGTCGTCTCTCGTGAACGCGCTGCTGGGCGAGCAGCGCGTGATCGTCGACAGCACACCGGGCACGACGCGAGACGCCATCGACACCGCCATCACCTGGAACGATCACGCCTTCGTGCTCATCGACACGGCGGGCATGCGCCGCCCGTCGAGGGTCGACGAGAAGGTCGAGTACTACTCGGGGGTTCGCTCCCTGCGCGCCATCCGCCGATGCGACGTGTGCGTTCTCGTCATCGATGCCACCGAGGGCCTGCAGCAGCAGGACAAGCGCATCGCCGGCCACGCGCAGGAGGCGAAGCGGGCGATCATGGTGGTGGTGAACAAGTGGGACCTCGTTCGCGCCCAGAACCCGGGACGCGATGCCGAGATGCGAAAAGAGCTCGGGCAGCGGCTCGCCGAGGAGCTCAACTTCATGTCGTGGGCCCCCATCATCTTCGTCTCAGCCAAGAGTGGCGAGGGGCTGGCCGACATCCTCGAGCTGGCGGGCGAGGTGTACGGAGAGTTCACGCGGCGCCTCGACACGTCGTCGCTCAACAAGCTGGTGCAGGAGGCCCTCATGATGCGGCCGCCCCCTTCGTTCAAGGGGCAGCAGCTGAAGGTCTTCTACGCGCATCAGCGCGACGTGAAGCCTCCGACGCTGGTGCTGCGGGTGAACTCCACCAAGCTGCTCCACTTCTCGTATCGGCGATACCTCGAGAATCACATCCGGCGTGCGTTCGGTCTCATGGGCACGCCCGTCGAGCTCGTGCTCAAGACCTGAGAGACCCGGAACGGAGACGCCCACGTGCTCACAGCCTCTTCCGCTGACCTCGCCCTGCTCTGCCTCGCGGCATACCTGCTGGGTTCCATCCCCTTCGGCCTGGTGGTGGGCCGCGTCGTGCGCGGCGTCGATCTCCGCCAGGTGGGAAGTGGGAACATCGGCGCGGCCAACGCCTTTCGCAGCCTCGGCGCTCCGCTGGGAGTGGCCGTCCTCGCGCTCGACGCGGTGAAGGGCTATCTGCCCGTCACCCTGGCGGGTACGATGTTCGCGCTGCTGGGGCGTGCGGGCTCCCCCTGCCCGGCCACCGCGCAGGTTCTGGTGGGCGTGAGCGCCATCGTGGGGCACAACAGCTCCATCTACCTGCGCTTCAAGGGCGGCAAGGGCATCGCCACCATGTTCGGGGTTCTGCTGGCCATGAGCCCCACGGCCACCCTGGTGGCAGCCCTCGTGTGGGCAGTCGCTCTCGCCCTCACGCGCTATGCCTCGGTGGGCTCGCTCTGCGCCGCCGCGAGCATCCCCGTGTACTTCGCCTGGTCTGGCGCGCCCTCACCCCACCTCATGTTCGGCGTGGTGGCGTGCGCGATGGCGTTCGTGCGGCACCGCTCGAAC
>RGZZ01000695.1 GCA_010028905.1 Pseudomonadota bacterium
GCCGCAGGGGGGGGACAGAGCGACTCGGTTCTCGCGGGCCGTCAAGGCGAGCGCGAGGGCGGCTGCAGCCCGCTTCCCGTCAGGCTGCGACCGACTGAGCGCTCCGCACCTCTCACTGCACGGCGCGCTCAACTCTTGTACACAAAGTATACATAATCGATACAACAATGTCAAGCGGTGCCGCGGCAGAGATTTTCAACCAGGGTTCGACGCAAGTCAGACGTCGAGGAGACGGCCTCAGGAAGCGCTCTCGCCAGCGCCCTCCCAACGCGCCGGGAGCGAGACCAGGTCAGCGATGTCCACCACCATCCAGCCGTCACCGATCTGCTGGAACGTCCAGTACTCGGTGGCGGTGCGGAGCGGAACCTGGGAGGGTTCGGCGTATTCGGTGCGCGGACCGCTGAAGTTCGCGGAGCAGACCCTTCGCTGACCGTCGATGAGGTAAGGACGCGACGTGACGGTGATGGCCGCGAGAAATCGATCCTTGCTCGAGTGCAGGAAGGTGTGCAGGTTGACCAGCTCGATGTTGTCGATCCTGCCTTCATCGACCACCTTGCGCTGACCGCGAACCCCCAGCATCCGCAGATAGGTCTGAAGCGTGTCGAACAGGTCTCCCCGCACCACCTCCGCAAGGAGCTCGAGGTTCTCCGCGCTGATGGCCTTCTCGAGATCGGTGTAGCACGTCTCCACCGCCGACAGGAGATCGGCGCGATGCCACCCTATCTCGAGAGGCGGGGGAACGTACTTCGGCGTCTCGTCAATGGTCTTCTGCGCAGCCCTCAAACGCCCCCCGAGAGAGCGCACCTGCGAGAAGAGCAGCACGACGAGCGCGAGCTCAGCCACCGAGACGGCCGCCAGCGCATTAACCGTGAAGTGCGCGCTGCTCGCGTGCGCGGGCGTCATCATGAGCAGCACCAGCGTTGCGGCTGTGAGCAGTCGTCTGGCCAAGGATTCACCCTCCATGCATGGTCTTGTCGAGTTGGGTTCTCTTACGTTGTCGGCCCGACAACCCCTCCGCTTTACCCCAACGCGCCGCACCCTGCAAGTCAGAAGGATGCGCACAGGTGAAGCAACAACTCCAGAGCGGCAGCCGTTGCGCCTGAGATCAGCAAGAAGAAAGAAGAGGAACCGTCGCGTTGACCGTGCCCCCCATGCCGCCACGCCCTCGTCAGCGATACCCCGGCGAGCTGTTCTGGCGGTTTCGCGGTCGCCCGCTGCAGACGCTCGTCGAGCTCGCCCGAGATGTAGGGCCGGTCACCCACTTCACGCTCGGGCGTCAGGTGCTCTACACCATCAATGAACCAGACCTGATCAGGGACGTTCTGGTCACGCACGACAAGTGCTTCAAGAAAGGCCGCGCACTCGAGCGGGCCAGGCGCATGCTGGGCGAGGGACTGGTCACCAGCGAGGGCGAGCTTCACCGCCGCCAGCGCCGGCTCATGCAGCCGGCGTTCCACAAGCAGCGCATCGCGGCCTACGCAGAGGTCATGGTGCGGCGCGCGCGCGAGGCCACCCGCCTGTGGACCGATGGGGGCGAGATCGAGGCCCACGCCGAGATGAACGAGCTTGCCCTCGAGATCGTGGCCGAGACGCTGTTCGGCTCGTTCGTCGAGAACGACGCCTCGGCCGTTCGCGAGGCGCTGCTCGAGACCATGCGGTCGATGAGCATCTTCGCCCCCCCGCTGGCCGACCTGCTCGACTACCTCCCGCTCCCCTCGGTGCTGCGGTTCAGGCGGGCACGCGCGCGACTCGACGCAGTGATGTTCCGACTCATCGACGAGCACCGACGCGGCCTGGGAAGACCCGACGATCTGCTGAGCCTGCTGCTCTCCGCCCGCGATGAAGAGGCCAGCGACGCCGCAGCCAGCACGGGAATGACCGACACCCAGGTGAGAGACGAGGCCATGACCATCTTCCTGGCGGGCCACGAGACCACAGCCAATGCCCTCAC
>RGZZ01000696.1 GCA_010028905.1 Pseudomonadota bacterium
CTGGCTGGCGACCATCTGCCGCGTGACCTCCTCGACGATGAACTCGTCGCCATCGTGTCACACGGGGCAGGCCGAGACAAGATGGGGTTGGTTAAGCGCTTACGGATGATGTCTGCCGGAGAGGCGAAGGGAACGGCAACACCCAGGCGGTGATCGACCTCGATGGTCACATCATCGAACGTGACGTCACAGGCCTTCGCCAGCAAGTCGACCGTGAACACGTCGTTGACACGCAGCACGACGTAGTGCTCGATCTCCTCCGGCTCCAGCGCCAGTGCGGCGCGATCCGGCAGGTTGCTGAGCGCGCGGATGACCCGCTCCATGTTCTCACGATGCGGGTCTACCATGAGATCGATGTCCATCGTTGCACGAACGACGCCGTAGTGGTTGACCGCCATGCCCCCGATGACGACATAGCGGGCGCCTTCCGCGTTCAACCAGGCGCACAGCTGCTTCAGATCTTCCTGGGTTGGTGCCCGGGTGTACTCAAGCTCACCGTTCTGGCTGTCTGAGCGCTCATCCATTCTTGCGCGTCCTCGAATGTCGTGAAACGGTACACGCCGCGCGGCACCAGGTGAGGTGTGGGTCGCAAGACCTCCAGCATTTGGAAGAAGGCATCGAGCTCCTCTGGTGTCGGGCGAGGATTGGGGCGACGTTTTCCGACGGTCTTGATCTTCTGTGACATCTCCCTGGGATTATACCATCTGCGGCGCTCGCGAGCCAAGAGACCCTCAACACAGAGCGGACCAGCGTCGCCTGTTGGCCGAGCCCGCTCTCACGGACACGGCAATCTGAGCGCTTCTGTCCTGGGCCGCCCCCGCTGTGCCTATGATAGGTGAGACACCCTGCCCCTCAAGAATTAGTGTAGGGCGGGAAGGGAGCCACGATGGGGTTCCCCGCATACACCCCCACGGTCGATGGGAGTATTCGATCAATACCCTCACAACAAATGGGGGTTAGACCCAGCGCCCCCCGTCTCGACCATGAGCACCGCGCAGAACCGTCGCGCGACCGACCGATGGCCCAGAGAACGAGCGTACTTGAATTCAGGAGCGCCAATGACGGGCAACCCGAGCTCACGCATCGAACACGAACCCGCAGCGCAGCCAGGGTGTGGGGATGTCGACGGGCGATGAGGGCGGGCGACGGACGGTGATGGTCGGGTCGTCTTTGTGGGCGCCGAACGCCGAGAGAATGATGTTGGGCGTTCGCGACGGGTCGAGGCGACCGGCAAAGGCGTTCATCGTCTCTGTCAGGCCATCGAGGGGAAACCAGCCGCGATAGCTGCCGCTCTCGAGGCGCTGCTCGACGTGGGCACGCAGGCTCTCGGGCGAACACTCGCCGTCGGCGCCCAGGGCCACCACCAGGTGCACGCAGCGCACGCCCGTCTTCTTGATGAGCGTGAGCATCTCCCAATCGCGATCGCGCTTGAGCAGAGAGTCTCCCCCGATGTCGAGCCCGATGATCAGGTCGAGATCGAGCGCGCGCAGATCGGCCACGATGTCAGCGCGCGTCTTCTCAGATGCATGATAGGGAAGATGGCAGATGATCGGCGAGCCGTCGTCTCCAGGCGCGATCCACTGATCGATGGTGCTGGTGCCATGTTTCGCAACGGCGTGATCATCGGGGCGCACGGTGAACAACGCGCTGAACGTATGCTCGCCCCGACGCAGACGGTCAAGCCCGTCGCTCTGGCGCTTCGTGTTGGCGTACAGACAGGCTGCAGGATTGCGGTCGCGCAGAACGGTGGCCAGGGCGCAGGCCGCGATGATGTCCCTGCCTCCGCCCAGCCCGTGGACGAGCACGCGCTTGCCCGTGAGCTGGGGAAATGAATAGACGAGGCCGTCGGCCAAAAATGTATCGGTCAAGAATGTTCTCCTCTGTGAAATGGTGATGGATGGTGCGGGCACTTCGGCTCAGGTGACGCCGTCACTGAGCCGTGCCTGCGAG
>RGZZ01000697.1 GCA_010028905.1 Pseudomonadota bacterium
CCGTGCCCCTCCCCCCCGCACCCCGAAACGCGCCCCATCGGGCCCGATGCGCACACCGCAGAGGCAGGAACCAACGCGACCCTGTCCCGAAGCAAGCGCATTCATTCCGCCCCGTGCTGCTGCACGGCGCGAGGACATCCCCCACGGAGGTCGCTGATCGATGCAACCGGAGCCATTGCTGGGCCTGAAGCGGAGCCATTCCTGCGGAGCGCTGCGCGCAGACCACTGCGGCGAGACCGTCACCCTCATGGGGTGGGTGCACCGCCGCCGCGACCTGGGTGGCCTCATCTTCATCGATCTGCGCGATCGTGACGGCATCACCCAGATCATCTTCAGCCCGCAGCAGAACGCCGAGATCTTCGAGAATGCCAAGGACCTGCGCAACGAGTTCGTCATCGCCGTGACCGGCGTGGTCGACAAGCGCGGCGAGGGAACCGTCAACACCCGCCAGGCCACGGGCGAGATCGAGGTGCGCGCCCAGGCGCTGCGGCTGCTCAACACCTCGAAGGTGCCCCCCATCCCCATCAACGAAGACAAGGCCCTCGACGACGGCCTGCGCATGAAGTACCGCTTCCTCGACCTTCGCCGCGGCGTCATGCAGCAGCGCATCATCACCCGCCACAAGGTGGGCAAGGCCATGCGCGAATTCCTGAGCGGTCAGGGCTTCCTCGAGATCGAGACCCCCATGCTGGTGCGCAGCACGCCCGAAGGCGCCCGCGACTACCTCGTTCCCAGCCGCGTGAACCCGGGCAGGTTCTATGCCCTGCCCCAGTCGCCCCAGCTCTTCAAGCAGCTGCTCATGGTGAGCGGTCTCGAGCGCTACTTCCAGATCGCCCGCTGCTTCCGCGACGAAGATCTGCGCGCTGATCGCCAGCCCGAGTTCACCCAGCTCGACCTTGAGATGTCGTTCGTCGAGCAAGACGATGTGTTCAACATCATCGAGGGAACCCTCAAGCACGTCTTCAAGCAGGTGCTCGACCTCGACCTGCAGACACCGTTCCCCCGCATGCCCTACTACGAGGCGGCTGAGCGCTACGGCAGCGACAAGCCCGACACGCGCTTCGGCATGGAGATCTTCGACGTCACCGAGACGCTGCGCGGCGTCGACTTCGCGGTCTTCAAGGGCATCATCGAAGGCGGCGGCCTGCTGAAGGGCATCGCGGTGCCCGGCGGCGCGTCGCTGTCGCGCAAGGAGACCGACGAGCTCACCGCCCTCGTCAAGGGCTGGGGGGCGGGCGGCCTGTTCACCATCGGCCTGCAGGAAGACGGCACACTGCGCTCGTCGCTAGCGAAATACCTCGACGACGCCACCTCGACCGCGCTGCGCGAGAAGAGCGGCGCGAAGAACGGCGACATGCTCTTCCTCGTGGGGGGCGACAAGGCCAAGGCCCTCGAGGTGCTGGGCAAGCTTCGTCTCGAGATGGGGCGACGGCTCAAGCTCATCCCCATGCCAGGCACGGTGGTTCCCAATCCGGAGACTCAAGCCTACAACTTCCTCTGGGTGGTGAACTTCCCGCAGTTCCAGTGGAATGCCGAGGAGCAGCGCCTCGAGGCCGAGCACCATCCGTTCACGTCTCCGCTGCCGGAAGACATCCCCCTGATGAAGACCGAACCGCTGAAGGTGCGCTCGAGCGCCTACGACCTCGTTCTCAACGGCAACGAGCTGGGCAGCGGAAGCATCCGCATCCACCAGCGCCCGCTCCAGGAGCTGGTGTTCGAGGCCATCGGCCTCGACCTGGCGGCAGCGAACGAGAAGTTCGGCTTCCTCATGGAGGCCTTTGAGTTCGGCGCCCCGCCCCACGGCGGCATCGCGCTGGGCTTCGACCGCCTCACCGCGCTCATGAGCGGCATCGACTCGATCCGTGAGGTCATCGCATTCCCGAAGAACCAGAACGCGGTCGACATGCTCACGGGAGCGCCGGTCGAGCCCACCCCCGAGCAGCTCGCCCT
>RGZZ01000698.1 GCA_010028905.1 Pseudomonadota bacterium
CGACGCCGCCCTGGCCGCCATGCCGCAGCCCGCGCGATGGGTGCGCCCAGGCGACGCAGCGTGGCCGACCGAAGCGCAGTGGGCGGTCCTGAACCAGCGCGTGGGGGGCCGGCTGCATGCGGTAGCCGATCCTCTGGCCACGTGCAGACGCCAACCGGGATCAGCCGAGGCGGAGCAGGTGCTGGCCGACATGCGCAACCCTTTCTATGTTCAAGAGCAGGCCGGCGCCACAGAGAGCAGCGGCTGGATCGACGGCTGGACCACGGCGCCGAGCGCTCGCGCCGTCGAGGTGCGCAGCGCCCAGGACGTCGCCGCCGCCGTCGACTTCGCCCGCGCGCACAACCTGCGGCTCGTGGTGAAGGGCGGCGCGCACAGCTACAAGGGCCAGTCATGCGCGCCGGACTCGCTGCTGGTATGGACCCGCCACTTCGACGGCATCACGCTGCACGATGCCTTCACGCCCCAGGGCGCGCCCTCGGGAACCCCACCCGTCGCGGCGGTGTCGGTCGACGCGGGGGCGGTGTGGCTGCAGGTCTACGATCGCGTGGTGACCCACGCGAAGCGCTACGTGCAGGGCGGCGGATGCGCGTCGGTAGGGGTGGCCGGCCACCTGCAGACCGGCGGCTTCGGAAGCTACTCGAAGCGCTACGGCATGAGCGCGGCCGGCATCATCGAGCTCGAGCTGGTGACCTCCGACGGCAAGGTGCGCACGGTCAACCGCTTTCAGGAGCCCGACCTCTTCTGGGCCTGGAGGGGTGCGGGGGCGGCCTTCGGCATCGCCACACGGGTCACGATGCGCACGCCTCCCCTCCCCGAGCACTTCGGCGCAGCCAGCGGCGTGATCAAGGCGGCCACCGAGGCCGACTTCACGAATCTGGTGAACACCTTCCTGGAGATGTATCGAGACGGTCTCATGAACCCCCACTGGGGCGAGCAGGCGAGCTTTGACGGCGAGAACCGACTGTCGCTGGCGCTCTTGTTCCAGGGCCTTTCGCAGGTCGAGGCCGAGAAGGCGCTGCAGCCGCTCGTCGACCACGTGGCGGCACACAAAGGGCTCTCGTGGGAGCACCCGTTGCGGGTGAGCGTCATCCCAGCCTGGCAGCAGTGGAGCTACGCGCGCCTCTCGAAGATCACGCCCTCGCCCATCGTCGAGGACAAGCGCGCAGGAACCCCCGCCGGTCGATACTGGTGGAAAGGCGATGCCGGCCAGGTGAGCCTGTTCTGGGCGGGCTACGAGTCGGGCTGGCTGCACGAGCGGCTGCTCGAGGGCGCGTCGCTGCCGCGGCTGACACGGTCGCTGGTGGCCGCCTCGCGCCTGCAGACCGTTGCGCTGCACTTCAACAAGGGGCTCGCCGGCGCGCCGTCCGAAGCGCGCGAAGAGGTGCGCCGCGACCTGTGCGTCAACCCCGTTGCGGCCGACGCGTTCGCCCTGGTCATCATCGCAGACGGGCAGCAGGCGAGATGGAACGGGGTCCCGGGACACGAGCCGGACGCAGCCGAGCTGCGACGCAAGGCACGCAGGGTCATCGACGCCATGGAAATCGTTCGCACCGTCGCACCGGACGCCGGCGGATACTCGTCAGAGATGGGCTATCATGCCAAGGACTGGCGCGAGGCGGCCTGGGGCCCCCACTACCCGCGGCTGCTCGCGCTTAAGAAGCGGTACGACCCGGTCGGGCTGTTCGTGGGACACCACTACGTGGGCAGCGAAGGGTGACAAGCGTCAACATCCCGGCAACACACGCGTGACCGGGACCATGGTAGGCTCTGGGCAACCTGTCGGAGAGCGAACAGACATCCACCGTACCCCCCCAATGCGGTGAGATCCCTGTAAACGCGCCTCCGCAAGACCTGAAGCCACGCCCGAAGCGGCTGCGGTCATTGATTGGAAAGAGAGCGACCTACCCGTGACCATCCCCCCCACA
>RGZZ01000699.1 GCA_010028905.1 Pseudomonadota bacterium
GCACGGCCACGCCCGAGGCCGGGCTGGTCGGGCAGTGCGTGAGCGGCGGCGTGGTGAATGTCGGAAACGCGCTCGATGATGACACCACACCGCCCTCCACCCCAGGCGTTCTGCAGGCCACCGGGGCCACCGCGTCGTCCGTCCGCCTCGGATGGTCTTCGGTGGGCGACGACGGCGAGCTCGGCAACGCCGCATCGTACCAGGTTCGCTACGCCGACCGGCCCATCACACTCGATGGCGCGGGCGGCACCGTGAGCTGGGAGCAGGCCACCGTGGGCAGCACGGTTTCGGGGGCCAGCAGCGTGGGCGCTCCGCTCTCGGCCACCATCCCCCTCACCCCGACCGATGAAGGGCAGCACCTGCACGTCGCGCTGCGCGCCTTCGACAATCTGCGCAATGCGTCGGGCATCGTCACCACCGAGGCCAGCAGCCGCCCAGCGACCTTCGTCTTCCGCGACGACCTGGAGGCGGACACGCAGCAGTGGTCGCTCAGCGGCAGCTGGGGAGTGGTCGAAGATCCCCAGCATGGGAAGGTGCTCACCGACTCTCCCGCAGGCTCCTACCCGAACAGCAGCAACACGGCCGCCACGACGCAGCCGTTCGACCTGAGCGGCGTCACCAACCCGCTGCTGGTGTTCGACCTCAAGTACGACACCGAGAAGCACCTCGACAAGGTCAAGGTGGAGATCACGGCAGACGGTGGTCAGACGTGGGACGCGCTCGAAACGCTGAGCGGCGCCAGCGACTGGCAGCAGCACACGCTCAGCCTCGATGCCTACCAGGGCAGAACCGTGCAGATGCGCGTCAGCTTCAGCACCGACGTCTCGATCAACAAGGACGGTGTCTACCTCGACAACGTGCGGATTGCAGGCGATCCCACCTGATGAATCTGGGTTCCGACGATGCCGCACAACCGTTGACAACACCCCTTCACACAGGCGACGGGGGCACCGCGCTCGGATATCCCATCGGTCCCGATGACATCGCCCGCGTCGAGAGCCTTCGACGCCTCGACCTGCTCGACACGCCCGGCGAGGAGCGCTTCGACCGCATCACCCGCCTGGCCGCCCGCATCGCGCAGACCCCGATAGCCATGATCGCGGTGATCGATGCCGAGCGCCAGTGGAACAAGTCGGTGCAAGGCCCCCTCCCCCTCGAGGTACCCCGCGCGGTCGCCTTCTGCAACCACACCATCCTGGGCGACGTCCCCCTCGTGGTCGAAGACGCTACCCGCGACGCGCGGTTCGCCGGGAATCCGGCCGTGACGGCGGCAGACGGCCTGCGCTTCTACGTGGGCATCCCCCTGCGCGCCCCTGACGGCTACAATGTGGCCACGCTGTGCGTTCTCGACGTGGTGGCGCGGAGCATTCCCAGCGGCACCGTGGAAGCCCTCGACGACCTGGCGCGGGTGGCCGAAGCCGAGTTTGCCGTCGAGCGCCTCCTCGACGAGCAAACGCGCCTGCGCGCGGCCCTCACCGAAGCCGAGCGCCGTGCCAGCCTCGACGGCCTGACCCGCACGTGGAACCGCGTTCACGTGCTCACGCTGCTCGAGCAATGCCTCGAGGCGGCCTCGCCGGAGTCACCGCTGAGCGTGGCCATGATCGACATCGACCACTTCAAATCGGTGAACGACACCTACGGCCATCCAACGGGTGACGCGGTCATCGCCTCGGTTGCGCAGCAGCTGCGCCGATCGTCGCGCACCTGCGACGTGGTGGGACGCTATGGCGGCGAGGAGTTCCTGGTGGTGCTCCCGCGCTGCGACAGCGAGACCGCCCGCCGCGTCTGTGAGCGAATCCGCCAGAACGTGGCCACGAGCACGGTGTCACACGCCCCGCACACGCTGCAGTGCACCGTGAGCGTGGGATACGCCACGCTGCCGCCCACGGGCGAGGTAGCGGCCAGCGAGCTGCTCGCGCGC
>RGZZ01000700.1 GCA_010028905.1 Pseudomonadota bacterium
CGCCACTGCATCTCGGCCCATGCTGAGAAGACAGAAGACGAATCCTCGATTTGAGGAAGCCATTCACCACCAAAATCCTCCGCGAGCGTCGCATTCTGCGCGTGCCCGTCGGAGCCTGACGCGTCGCCTCCGCTTCGCGCGCGCCGCGCCGCATCGTGAGCGCGCCCCCCCCCACCACGTGCGCTCGCACTCCGCTCGCCCGCGTCCCGCTTCGCATCGGGCGTGCCCACGCGCCCCGCGCGCATCGACGCATCATTCGGCAGGCCGCTCACCACCCGCTCGGTGGTCGCGGCCGACGTGCCCCCCGCGCCGCCCACACCCATGTCAACGGCGCCTGCGTGGCCCTTGAAGCCCTTCCGCGAGCGGGCACGTGGCGGACCGTGGGCCGCGATGAAGGTGGCAAAGACACGGTCGAAGATCAGCCGGGCGGAACGGGTGTGCGCAAGGGTGATGCCGAGCATGCATCCGAGGCTCTCGCGGTCGGTGGCGAGATCACCCGTCTCGACGAGCACCCGTCCCGCGTCGACGAGACTTGCGGGAGGAACCGCGATGCCCGCAACGCGCAGCCTGGCCACCAGCGAGGCCAGCCAACGTGCCGCGGTCACGCGCCCCGCTCCGCCCCCCCAGGCAGCAGGTCGAGGAGGTCCTTGTCGGGCACGCCGTCGATCTGCACCAGATCGTAGGGAACATACGCCTCGATCCACCCGCGAAAGACCTCGAAGAGCGCCGGATCGGCGCGCAGGAGATCCGCAAGCCCCTCTCGCTCGCGATCGAGCGCCGAGGACACCGCGGGAGGCATGGCAAGGCTGCGAGGAACCGACAGCACGATGAGCGGATGCGCCGCCCCGCTCCCCTCCCCCGCCTGCGATCCCTGGCCGGCAGACAGCTCGGTTACGTCGCCGAGCAGCGCGTGGAGCGCCCACTCGAGGGTGGTGTAGAGACGCGCTTCGAACTGCAGGCCGATGTCGACCAGACGCGCGTCGAAGCCCTCCGCAGTGAGCGCCTGCATCAGATCTTCATCGTCCATCGACGCGTACCCCGAGCCGCCAGAAACCCGGCCCTGTCGTAGCAGAATGGGAAGAACGACGCCCCCATTGCCCCGCATGCGCGGAGCCGTCCCCGCGAGGAAGTCGCCCTCACCGCGCGTTACATCGACCGCGCAGACCACAACGCCGCTTCCCGCGACACGTGGCGTGGCGCCGACCCCTCGCGCCTCAGAGGAAGATTCACCCACAGACGCCGCTGCTCCACCCACAGACTCCGCTGCTTCACCCACAGACGCCGCTGCTCCACCCACAGACGCCGCTGCTCCACCCACAGACTCCGCTGCTCCACCCGCGAACTCCGCTGCTACACCCACAGACGCCGCTGATGCACCCGATGGCTCGACGCCTTTCCCATCGATGACCGCGAACGCGCGGTCGAGCGCCTCAGTGGCGGTGGCGCAGTCAGCGATCTCGGTAGCAAACCGGCTGCGCGCACCGTCGAGATGATCGGCCATCGACTTGAGACCGCCCCCGCCCGCACCGAAAGCCAGCGTCGTTCGCTGGGTGATCCAGAGATTCGCCAGATGGACAAGCTCAGCCGAAGGCGCCGAGGTGACGAGCCGCAGACCGCACGCGGGATGGTCGCGGTGCAACCGGTTGAGGTGGGCGTGCAGCACGCTGATCACGGGCGTGCCCTGCCACAGACCTGCGGCGCGATCGCGCAGCCCGTCGAGGGTGAGGTTCGCGCGCAAGAGGTAATCATCTCTCAGGAACGAGAGCGAAGCCGCAACGAAATCACTGAGACGCCGATAGCGCCCCAGCGAGACCAGGGTGCGTCGATGTCGGGAACGAACGTCGTCGATGGACGATGAAGATCTGATGCAGGCGCTCACTGCGGAGGGCTTCGACGCGCGTCTGGTCGACATCGGCCTGCA
>RGZZ01000701.1 GCA_010028905.1 Pseudomonadota bacterium
TCAGGCGATAGACGTACAGGCAGGGGGAGGCCTCATCGATGAGCACCCCTTCAGCGCGCATTCGCGAAAATCGGCTGGCAGCCGACGCGTACACCTCATCGCTGTACGGGTGCGTGCTCTCGGGCAGGTCGATCTCAGAGCGCGACACGTGGAGGAAGCTGTGCGCGTTCCCCGCGGCAAGCGCCGCAGCCTCAGCACGGTCGACGACATCATAGGGCACCGATGCCACCTGGGCGGCGACATCAGGGCGTGGACGAAGGGCTCTGAAGGGACGCAGTACGGACATGTGGCGCGGGTTCAGGCATCAACGAAGAGTTTCCTTCTCGACAAGAACGGCTTTCACGGTGAAAGGACCTGTGCGCAAACGATTTTTCTGCTACGTTCATGGGCAGAAAGCCAGCATGAAAAGCCAGAACGAGCACGTCGACAAACCGACCCAGGCGCCACCGCGAACACCCGCATGGCCGATGGTCCTCACGGGAGCGCTCATCGCCGCCTTGCTGGGCGCGCTGCCGTTCATCCACGCGTCATCGGCGGTCACGGCGCACATCCGCCGCATGTCTGCCGAGCTGAGCGGGGGCACGGTGCCCTACGAAGGCTCGGTCACAGTCGCCTGCGGTGCCCTGAGCGTGGCACTTGCCATGACCTATCTCGTCTTTGCTGCGCTACGGCGACGCGCAGCCTGGGTGGCCCCAGGCCTGCTGGCGGTGTTCGTTTGCGCGCTGGTGGCCACGTACACCTGGCGCATCACGGTGCGAGATCGCGGTGGCATCGACGATGCCGGCGCGGTGACCTGGTCTCGCGACCTCGGTGCCCTGCGCGTGACCTTCGATGACATGACCTTGGTCGACGGAGGGCGCGACGGGTGCCTCCGCGGCGTGGTGCGCACCGGTCCGCGATCATACGAGGTGTTCGACTGCGCCGACGGCCGCGTGCTCTGGCGGGGCGAATCGAATCCGCGTCACCCGCTGAGCGGCAGTCGCGGTATCGTGACGGTCATTGAAGATGATCGGGTGGTCGTTCGCTCCATCGAGGACGGCACAAAGTTGGCCTCGTGGCGGTCACCCGAGAGACTGGAGAGCCTACTGCGACACGAGGGCGGCATCGTAGTGAAGACAGCGAGCACGGCCCTGCATGGGCTCGACGAGACACTGGCGCCGCGCTGGAGCGTAGGTGGGTCGGCCGCGGGCCGCATCGTGCTTCCGGTGGGGCCCTCGAGCCTGCTCGTGGTCGACGGAGATCAAGGTCGGCTGCTCGACGCGGTCACGGGCCAGACCCGCTGGAGCCGAACGCTGGCCGTACGCGACGGCCTGCGCGGGCGGGTTGCAGGCGGCGCGCTGCTTCTGCAGACAGCCGACGGCGTGGACGTGCTCGACGCCTCGAACGGAAAGACCCGGCTCGCGTACAAGGTTGCGCGCGACAGCGGACCCGACGGATTCGAACCGGTCAACGTGGGCGCCATCGATGAAGAGCACCTGGTCTGTCAGCGGGGAGAGACCCTGTGCGCGCTGCAAGCGAGCGGAAGCCCCGCGTGGTCGCTCCGCGCAAGAGGCGAGACGCTCTCCCTGCGTGAGCAGAGCCCAGGCGTGTTCTTCGTGGAAAGCACCGCAGGCAGGCTCCTGGGCGTGGAGGCCTCGGGCGGCCGTGTGACCTGGGAGTGGTGGCGCGGAGGCGCCTTCGAGCACATGCTCCCCTCCGAACGCGCGCCGTTGGCCTATGTGGGCGCCTGCCCACGACCGATGGTGCAGGAAGCCCCCGGCGCCCCCCTGTGCCTCTTCGACACGACAGGCGGGCGGGTGGTTCGACGGGTGCACATGCCCGCGGGCGTGCGCGTGCGGCGCGTGCTCGACGACGGACGTCAGTGGATTGTTCTGGGACACTCAGCGGACGAGAACTCGACGGTCTTCGCGATGCCGCGA
>RGZZ01000702.1 GCA_010028905.1 Pseudomonadota bacterium
ACGCAGGGGGACGTCGACGAAGTCGGGGTCGTTGAAGGGAGAGCGGGTTCGCTCGCGGGCCGCGATGGTGCTGCGGATTTCAGGGGGGGTGCAGGGGTGGTCTACGCGCATCTCGTGAGCGCCTCCCGTCTTGTCTGCTGCGTTGGTGGCGTTGTGCGCGGTGGAGGGAGTCAATGCTCCCTCCGAAGGGGTTTCCGCAGCGTGCGACATCTGAAGGGTAGCAGGGTCAGGTAAAACCCGGGAAAAAGCCATGCCCTGGGGTGACGGTTCGAACTTTTCCCTTCCCCGCGCGCACCTGTCTCGATTGAAACCCGTGGTGCCCCCTGCTACATTTCACAGACCCGCGCGCGCGAGCACTGACGCGCCGACAGGAAGGACCATCTGCTCTCGCGTGCACTCCCTCATGAGCAGGGTGAACTGGCCGCTCTGCATCTGCCTGACGCTTGCACTGGCGGGGCTCATCGCCGCTGAGCGGCGCATTGCGGCCGCGCCGCAGCTGCGTGATCAGCGCTTCATGCCGTCTCCGGTGACGGGATACCTGTTCCGGCCTGGGCGCATGCAATCTGAAGATATCGCGCCCGACGGCACGCCAGGAAGAGATGTGCAGCCGCGAGCCGTCAGAGGTGATGCGCTGCGGGTGCTCGTTGTTGGAGACTCGGTTGCGGCGGGGCGCTCGCTACCGTCTGCAGACCGCTTTCCTGCGCGCCTCGAGGCGTCACTGAGAAGGGTGTGCGGGCTTCCCACCGTCGTCGTCAACGGAGGCGTCGACGGGTATGAGCTCACGAACATGCGCCTCATGCTCGAGCAGGTCTCGCCGCGAATCGATCCGGACGTGGTGGTGGTCGAGACCAGCCTCTTCACCAATCTGTGCCAGCGCAGGCTGCCCGAGATGGATGATCCGGGGCTGCAGATGCGAGCGCTGGCTGAGCGAAGCCACGTGGTACAGGCACTCATGCTGGCGGCGCGCGGAGCGGAGGGCTTCTCGAGCTGGCCTTCCGAGATTTCCTTTGATGCGGCGCCGACCCTTGCTTCTGCGGCCATCGCGAACATCGAGTCGTTTCGTCTCTACGCGCGTGAGAGAGGGGCACGCGTGCTTCTCGTGGCCCTGCCGAGAGATCTTGACGAACGACGTACGGCCGTGCTTGACGGCGTCCGCAGGTATTCTGCTCGACACGACAGCTGCGCCATCATCATCGAGGAACACCCACGATGGCGGGCGGCGCAGCCCGGCGGCCTCGACGCATCTTATCATCTCACTGCCGCAGGTCATGCCACCGTGGCCGAGATCCTGGCGCGCGAGATGCAGGCCAGGCAATGGGTGTCTCGCGCCCAGTGAGCGCCTCTTCCTCGCCACTGCCGCGCCCGCAGCCGGACCTGCCGTATCTCGAGCTGCTCGACATGCGACGCGCACTTGTGCCCGATGAATCGGCGCCCCGCCTGCGCTGCGCGGTGCTCGGTGGCTGGGCGGTGACGCCCTTGCTCGAGCTGCTCGCGCTGTTCTGCGCTTCGTGGCGTCTCTCGATCGAGCTTCGCGAGGCGCCCTTCGCCACCATCGCCCAGGAGCTGGTCGATGCGCAGAGCGCCACCCGCCGCTGGGCGCCAGACGTGGTGCTCGTGCTTCCCACGCCGGACGACGTCTCCGCGGATTTCCTGCACGCGGACGACGCATGGGCTGCCGCGGACGAAGAGGCCGATGCCTGGATGGAACGCCTGCGTCACCTGGCCGAGGCCGGCGCGGCGGTGATCATGGGGGCCTTCGTGGCGCCGGAAGCGCGGATGCTGGGACGTCTGGCGGGTGCGGGAGCAATCGACCTGGTCACGCGCCTTCGTCTGCTCAACCTCGCGCTGCTGCGTCGCGCGGGCGGG
>RGZZ01000703.1 GCA_010028905.1 Pseudomonadota bacterium
GAACCCTTCGACCGAAGGTGAAGGGAGAGGGACACCCCCATGAGCATCCTCATCAAGAACGGCCGCGTCGTGACGGCCGTTGACGACTACATGGCCGACGTCTACATCGAGGGCGAGCAGGTCAAGATGATCGGCAGCGACCTGCCCGTTCAGGCTGACCGCGTCATCGACGCAACGGGCAAGCTGGTCATCCCCGGCGGCATCGACCCGCACACCCACCTCGACATGCCGTTCGGCGGCACCACCAGCGCCGACGACTTCGAGACCGGCACCCGCGCCGCGGCCAACGGGGGAACCACCACCCTCATCGACTTCGCCATCCAGACCCGCGGAAAGTCGACCCTCGAGGGGCTCGAAGCGTGGCACAAGAAGGCCGACGGAAAGGCCTGCATCGACTACGCCTTCCACATGATCGTCACCGACATGCCCCACGAGCGCCTTCCCGAGATGACGCGCCTGGTCGACGAGGGCATCACCAGCTACAAGATGTTCATGGCCTACCCCGGTGTGCTCTACTCCGACGACGGCGCCATCTACCGCGCCATGCGCCAGGCCGGCCTCGACGGCGCGGTGATGTGCATGCACGCCGAGAACGGCATCGTCATCGACGAGATCATCAAGGAAGCCGTCAAGGACGGCAAGCTCGAGCCGAAGTATCACGCCCTGACGCGCCCCACCCGCATGGAGGGCGAGGGCGTGCACCGCGCCATCTCCATCGCCGAGGTGGCCAACGTGCCGGTGTACATCGTGCACCTGTCGAGCGCCGACGCCCTCAACGAGGTGCGGCGGGCCCGCGACCGCGGCGTGGCAGCCTTCGCCGAGACCTGCCCGCAGTATCTGTTCCTCGACTACACCTACTACGAGAAGCCGAACTTCGAGGGCGCCAAGTACGTCATGACCCCCGCCCTGCGCGAGAAGTGGAATCAGGAAGAGCTCTGGAAGGGCCTCAAGTTCGGCGACCTGCAGGCCATCTCCACCGATCACTGCCCCTTCTGCTTCAAAGAGCAGAAGGAGCTGGGCGCCAACGACTTCACCAAGATCCCCAACGGCGCGCCCGGCGTCGAGAACCGCATGAGCCTCGTGTTCAACGGCGGCGTGGCCCAGGGGCGCATCAGCCTCAACAAGTTCGTCGAGCTCACCTCGACGGCCGCCGCGAAGATGTTCGGCATGTTCCCTCGCAAGGGCACCGTCGCGGTGGGCAGCGACGCCGACATCGTGGTGTTCGATCCGAACCGCAAGGAGACGATCAGCATCAACAACAAGCGCACCCACAACATGCGCGTCGACTACAACACCTACGAGGGCTTCGAGGTGCAGGGCCACGCCGACGTGGTCATCTCGCGCGGCCAGGTGGTGGTCGACAACCACAGCTTCGTGGGCAAGGCTGGCGCTGGCCAGTTCATCAAGCGCGCCCGACACGGTGAGCTGCTGCGATCGGCGACCGCCGTCAAGGCGTAGACTGCCCACCCGTGCTGCGTCCCTGACCCGCTCAGCAGTCGGTCAGGACGCAGCACGGCCATATGGGTCAGCGACGGGCCGCGTCCATCGCTGACCCTGCTGGTGGAAAGAGCCTGCAGGACGCGGGCTGAGCAAGAAGACACGGGCGGAGGTGGCCTGACGGCAACCTCCGCCTCTTCTTTTCCAGAATCGTGAACAGAAGGCCTCAGGCGACCCGCCCCGCCACGCCGCTGCCCGCCCGAAACGAGAGAAGCGCAGGGTTGACGTTACCGAGGGAGATGAAGCCCACACGGCTCGCGTGACCGCCAATGGGACGGTCGCTCTCCGGATTCGGCATCGACGAGGTCACCACGCCCGCTTTGCCTCCCCCCTTCGGGTCGTCGCTCTCCGGGTTCGGCATCGACGCGCTCACCACGCCGGCCTTGCCGCCG
>RGZZ01000704.1 GCA_010028905.1 Pseudomonadota bacterium
ACGGGTGACGATGCCGCGAGCCTGCTCTCAGGCAGGCGCCCCGACTCTGATGGGCGCGCTCGGTTTCGAGTACTGCCACACATGTGGCACGTGCGCAGGCTCGGGTAAGAGTACTGCCACACATCTGGCACGTGCGCAGGCTCGGGTAAGAGTACTGCCACACTTGTGGCACATGCGCAGGCTCGGTTTCGAGTACTGCCACACATGTGGCACGTGCGCAGGCTCGGTTTCGAGTACTGCCACACATGTGGCACATGCGCAGGCTCGGGTACGAGTACTGTCACAGATGTGGCACGTGCGCAGGCTCGGTTTCGAGTACTGCCACACATGTGGCGCGTGCGCAGGCTCGGGTACGAGTACTGGCACACATGTGGCGCGTAATTGCGGTTACGTACCACATCTGTGGCAGTACTCGGTCGTGTCTTGTCAAGTGGTGTAATTGGATTCCATCTATCTCCCTGGTCGAGAGCGGACGTGACTACTTGAACGGGACGATCTTCGTCTTTCCGCCCTCCACCTCTCGGCCTCTCCGTGAACCGTCGTTTATCTTCTCCAATGAGCTCTGGGTCAGGTACCGTCGTGAAACAGCCCATTCGTCGCTCTGTTCCATGAGAAGGGCTCCAACGAGGCGGATTGCGGAAGTGCGCGTGGGAAAGATGCCCACGACGTCTGTGCGGCGCTTGATCTCCTTGTTGAGTCGCTCGAGCGGATTCGTCGAGTAGATCTGGCGGGCGTGCTCCTCAGGAAAGGCCATGAACGCCAGCACGTCTTCAGCGGACTCACGCAATAGCGCCGAGACACGCGGGAAGCGCTTCTCGAGCGTGTCAGCAACGCTCTCCACCTGTTTGTGTGCAGTCTCGGCGTCGCTCTGGTTGAAGATCGTGCGAACGGTGGCAGCGACCATCTGCTGCGCACTCTTCGGAACGTGGCTCAGCACATTGCGCATGAAGTGAACTCGGCATCGTTGCCAAGATGCGCCGTTCACGACAGCAGCTATGGCTTTCTTCAATCCGAGATGACAGTCGCTGGTGATGAGCTGCACACCGGTCAGACCACGCGCCACAAGCGAGCGCAGGAAGACCGTCCAGAAGGCCTCGTCTTCAGCGGGGCCGAGATCAAGGCCGAGCACCTCACGCTTTCCCTCATTGTTAACGCCAACGGCAACTACCATCGCCATGTTGCGAACGCGCCCGTCCTCACGAACCTTCAGATAGGTTGCATCAAGCCAGATGTAGACCCATTGCCCTTCCAGAGGGCGGTTACGGAACTGCTCGACCTGATCATCGAGCTCCTGACACAACCGCGACACCATGCTCTTGTCGACGCCCTCGAGCCCCATGGCCTGTACGAGGTCATCGACTTTGCGGGTGCTGACACCCTTCACGTACGCTTCCTGGATGACTGATACCAGTGCGCGCTCCGCGCGGCGCCGAGGCTCCAGAATCGACGGGAAGTAGGAGCCCTGTCGTAACTTCGGGATCTGAAGCTCGATGGAACCGACTCGCGTGTCCCAGCGCCGTGGCCGATAGCCGTTACGCTGGACCTGGCGCTCGTCGCTGCGCTCGTGGAGAGCGGCGCCCGTCAGCTGCATCACTTCCATCTCCATCAACATCCGCGCCATCATCTCCAGAGACTTTCGCAGGAAATCCTGTGGGTCGTTTGCGCCGGCCTTGCACATCAACTCGGAAAGTGGCAAACTATCGTCAGCCATCGCTGCCTCCCTATTGGTTTGATTTGCTCTCAACCACAGGAAGCATGTCGATGGCTTCTTTGTCAACCGGCCGGATCTACGGCGCCGGTCTTACACCACTATCTGAGACTTTAACCCGCTAAACGCGGGAGTTTTCATTTCGGGAACGAATCGATCCGGCTCCATCGAGCGGCGCC
>RGZZ01000705.1 GCA_010028905.1 Pseudomonadota bacterium
CCAGCACCCTCTGGCCAGCGCGCGCGGCGCCTTTCTGGAAGAGCGCGCGCCAGGCCGTTGCAGCCGCGACACCGAGCGCCGCCCCCTCGTCGAACGACGCCACCGATGGAAGACGATACAGCTGCTCACGACGGCATACAGCGTGCTCTGCGTAGGCACCGCTCACCGTTCCGAACGAGTACACGCGATCTCCGACCGCCAGGTCGGCAACGCCCTTGCCGACCGCCTCGACCACGCCCGCCACATCAGTGCCCGGGGTGAACGGCAGCGCGGGAAGGGTGCCGTAATGACCCGCGCGGATGTAGGTCTCGACGGGATTCACCCCTGCTGCGAACACCCGCACCCGCGCCTCGCCGGGGCCAACCTCGAGGTCGTCGACCGCCTCAAGGCGCATGACGTCCGGCTCACCGAACTCGTAGACACGTATTGCGCGCACGAACGATGCGCTCTACTTCGGCGTGTCGTCGACGTACTTGCCCGAGTCGTCGCGCACCAGCTTGCGCAGGCCGCCGCGCTTCAGGCGCTCTCGTGAGAGGCCATCGCCGTAGTGATGCCCCTGCACGATATTGGCCCCGGTGATGATGCGCTGCACATCGGCATCACAGTCCGGGCATCGCTCGAGACGGGGTTCGGACATGCCGTGCACCACATCGAAGTTGTCGCTGCACCGATCGCAGCCTGCGGCCATATCAACGGCCCGGTAGGTGTAGACGGGCATGGATGTCGCCTCTCGCGTCAGTCTCGGGGCATCACGTTCGTGATGGATCCCGACCCGAGAAGTTGCACCTCGACGCGCATCGTCCCTTCCCCTGACGGCGCGTGAAGCGCTCTCACGTTCACATCGTCCCGGAAGAAATTTGCATCTCGGCAACATCTCGTTTACACGGGTCGGCCTCGTGTCAGCGCGCCCTCAGCCGGCGGTCAGCCGACAGGCGTATGCTCTGGGTGTAGGGCGCAGACAGGCGCACCTCGTCAAGCGAAGAGAGTGAGGAACAGAGTCACGATGTCACATCCGAAGGGCGGTCACAAGGTTCACGCAGTCAGCCACACCAGCAGCCACAGCGCGGCAGCGCACGCGCACGCCGCTTCCCCGAGCAGGCACGCATCCCCGTCGCACGGGGCAGACAAGTCGCACAAGGCCGACAAGGCCCACGACGAGCAGGTCGTGACGAGAGACCACGCTCGGAAGAACGATGCCTCCACCGATTCAACCCACCTCTCAGAAGATGCCCACGACGAGCAGGTTGTGACGAGAGCGAACGACGTCAAAGACCCCAACGCAGTCAAGGACCCGAACGCGGTCAAGGACCCGAACGACCCGAATGCCAAGGATCCGAACGATCCGAATGCCAAGGACCCCAACGATCCGAATGCCAAGGACCCGCAGCAGGCGAGCATCGACGCGCTCAAGCAGCAGCTCGAGGACATGAAGGCCGAGCTCGAGCGCATGAAGGAAGAGCAGGCTAGCGCGGCGAGCCAGCCCCAGGGCGGCAGCGAAGGCGGTGGCGGCGAACAGGGCGGCGGCGGTGGCCAGCCTCAAGGCGGCGGTTGCCCCGCGCAGCAAGCCTCGCCGGGGCAGCAGGCACAGAACAACCTCAACCAGATGGGCGACATCAACACCGTGCTGATGCAGGACATCGCGGCGGTGCAGGCGGCGCTCAACGGCGGCGGGATGCAGCCCGGCGGGTTCGGCGACGGCGGGCTGCAGCACGGGGTACAGCAGGGCGCCCAGCAGGGCGGGTTCGGCGGTGGACTTCAGCTGGCAGTCGCGGTCGGAAAGCTCCAGTCAGACTACAGCCAGGCCAAGACTGCGGGTCAGATGATCAACCCGCAGCCTTGGCCTGGCTGTAGTCGGACTGGAGCTTTCCGACCGCG
>RGZZ01000706.1 GCA_010028905.1 Pseudomonadota bacterium
GCGTCGGCTTTGGAGACGGGCTCGGCGAAGCCACCGGCGACGGTGTCGGGGTGGGCTCGGGTGCGGTCGCCACCCCGGTGATGAGTCCGTTGATGATGCTGGTCGTGGGGCTGCCCAGCCCCGTCACCAGATCGTAGCCTGAGGTTGCCGGGAGGCCGTTCGACCCGGAGATGACGTCACGCCAGGCGCTCGAGTAAAAGCCGTACATGAGACCGTTGATCTGGTTGATGCCGCTTTTGCCGGTGGCTGCGCGCGCGCTGTTGGCCACGGCGCACATGGCCGCCCACTGGGGCGCACCCGCGCTGGTTCCGCCCAGGCCGAACCAGCCCGTGCGGCCGTTGTATGGCGTGGTCATGTAGACATTGAAACCCGTGGCGGGGTCGGCGTCGTAGCTGACGTCCGGTACACCACGCGCAGTACCTGATGTCGCAGACGCAGATGCGTTCTGCTTCTGCCATGTCGGAATGGTCACGTAGGTGCTCTTGCCGCCTCCGCTGCCGCTCCAGGCGGTCTCCGAGGTCACGTTGCCGGCGCTATCGAGCTTGAGCGTGGTGCCACCCACCGCGCACACATAGGTCGATACTGCGGGCCACGAGACGCCAGCGCCGCTGTCGCCCGAAGAAGCGAAGAAGCTCACCCCGGCGCGGTTGAAGTGTCCATCGAGGGTCTGCTCGCCGACGAACTCGCCGCCTCCCCAGCTGAGGGAGACCTGGGTTGCGCCTTGTGCCACCGCGAGATCGATGCCGGCCAGCAGGTCGCTCCCCCCAGCGGACTGGGTCACGACCAGCAGGATACGCGCGTCCGGGGCCATCGCGTGGGCCCACTCGACGTCGAGGGCGGTCTCGAGGGCCCAGCCTGCGTCGCTTGACTTCGGCGGGCCGCCGCCTTGATAGGCAATGGTGAGCTGGGGGCTGGGAAGACCCGCGGCCTGGCTGAAGGCGGCGAGGTCGCTCTGGATGGTGGGGCAGCCGTAGGCGTCTACGATGGCGATGGTCTGCCCTGCGCCCGTCCCACTGATCTTGTCGAACCCGTAGGCGCGTCTGACCTGATTCACCGTGTAGCCGCCTGGCCACGTGAGGGCATTGGGGGAGAAGCTCTTCGATGCCTCTGCGCTGGGAAGCACCCAGAGGGCGGGCGTCGCCACGTATCCCGCGGCGGCGGGTTCCTCGGCCTTCGAGACCGGGCCCACCACGTCGCCCTGCTGCACCGTCAGCGCGCTGCCGCGGCGCCGCTGTCGCTGCCAGGCTGAGAGTCACCCCCGCCGCATCCCGCAAGGAGCGACGTCAGGATTGCCAGACCGGTGACGATGCGTCGTCGCAACGTGGTCATCGCGTGTCTTCCCCTCTCGTTGAGCGCGTGCGCAGATGCCCGCTTCCGCCTGCTCTCAGTATAGGGGTTTGCGCGCGCGGGGGAACTCGTCGGAAGACCCAAAGAGTTTATCGGTCGATGGACCTATTCTTCGATGGACCCTGAGCCGTGCGGGGTCGCGTCAGCCTCCCCGCAGCCCGCTCATCGCCAGGCGACGGAGCGCGGGGCGTCGTGGCGCCGCTCGGTCACGATGCGCAGGCCATGGCTCGGGCGCAGCGTGATGTGCACGAGCATCTCGACGCGCTGCTCCGGAACCAGGCGCAATCGCCAGCGCTGCCCGATGGTGGCCAGCACGAGAATGCCTTCCATCCACGCATAGCTCTCTCCGATGCAGACGCGGCTTCCGCCGCCGAACGGGAAGTAGGCGAAGCGCGGGCGCTCCTGCTCGGCCTCGGGGGTGAAGCGCTCCGGGTCGAAGCGCTCGGGGTCGGGCCAGAAGCGGGGATCGCGGTGCACCACGATCTGGCTCATCATGACGATGTCGCGGGGGCG
>RGZZ01000707.1 GCA_010028905.1 Pseudomonadota bacterium
TTGCCGTGGGCGACGGAGTAGCCAGGGGTGGCATTCACCGAAGTGCCGGTGACGAAGGGGTGGGGCGTGGGGGTGGCGATGGAGGCCATGAGCAACCGACCGAAGCCCAGCCCGCCGTGGGTGGGCCCTCCCGCGACGTAGTCGACATGGGGCGGCGCCGATGCGCGGTCATCGCCCACGAGGAGCGCGGTTGTGAAGGCCGACAGCGCCAGCGCCATCAGCTCGAGCTGCAGGCGCAGCGATGAGAGCGCCGTGCGCCGTGGCGTGAAGTCGAGCTCGTAATCGCGTTCGATTCGGATGTTCACGAGTGAGGTCTGCTTTCGCTCGAGGGTGACGGTGGTCAGGGGCTCGTTTCCCGTGCCGTGGAAGAAGCTGCGGGCGTGTCGCAAGACCCAGGCGCGTTGCACACGTTCCCTGAGTCCGGGTGTGCTCTGCGCGGGGGCCTGCACCTGGGCCCCCACTACCCATCGATTTCCCACCAGGACGTGTGTCGACGCGCGCCTACGTACGCGCTGGGCCAGCAGAGCGGCGCAGACGCAGAGAGCGATTGCCGTTGTCACCACCGTCAGGCTCACCGCGAGGCGCACCCCTCCCAGAGAAGTAATAACGAATTATAGACCAGACGCCCCTCCCGTTTCAAGGCCATCTCACGTGCGGGCTTCGCGGGTCACCCAGGCTGACACCGGTGAGGGAGACCGCCGACGCCTGGGTCGTCTGGGCGCCAGACCCCTGGGTCAGCTGGGTCTGGTTCGACAGCCAGTAGGCTGAGCCATACAGCGACACGTTCTCTGACTGCCCTGCCCCCGAGTTGATGCCGTTCGGGTTCGAGAAGGCGTTCTGCACCAGCCAGAGCTTGATGCCCACAGTGGTGTTGGTGGTGTCGACGAACGTGAAGTACGAGCGGGCGGTGCCAGCCGAGTCTTGATCGACCACGTTCTCGGCCAGTACCGTGACTACGCTGCTCTCGGTGCGGGTGAGCTGGCGCGTGGTGGAATCGATGGCGAAGGTGACCGATGTGGTGGTGCCTCCGCCAGCAGGCGTGCGGGTGAGAGCGAGCGTCTTGTAGTAGGTGGGGCTGCCGCTGAACGGGTTCGACAGGGTGGGCGCTGTTGTCGCCTGGCGGATCTCTGCCTGCACCTGGTCGAGGGCGTCGCGGGCGTCTGTACGCAGGGTGAAGCGCGCCTGCCCCTTGCGCCAGGCGCGCAGCCCACCGTTCAGCAGCTGCGTGATGGTGAGGGTGAGCAGCGAGAAAACGAAGATGACCACGATGGTCTCCACCAGGGTGAGCCCCCGGCGCTGTCGCGACCGTTCAGGCATGCGGCGCGTCTCCTCGCTCATGGGTAGGTCGGCACCGTGCAGACACCGTAGACCCCGGTGCCGATGGCGTAGGAGGCGTACGTGTTCATGGCAGGCTCGTCGCCCCGCATGGGGTGAAGCAGGTTCAGGTAGTAGCCCGTGGAGTCCTTCCCGATGCCCACGATCCTGTTCGTCTCGCCGTGCGGGTCGGCTCCGAGGTTCGCGCTGCCCCCGAAAGACGAGGCGGTGCCGATGAAGACGTTGTCTTGCTTCAGGCTGTTGAGGCCCCACTGATAGGTCTGCGGAGATGTGGTGCTCTGCACCACGCCCGTGCTGCCCGTGAGGAGCGACGAGTACTTTGTCTTGGAGGGCGGTCCGGTGTCGTCGAACTCTGTGTAGGGCGACTTGAGGAAGTAGCCGGAGTTGTAGATGGTGAAGTTCGCGGTGTCGTTCACGTAGATCTTGGTGGCCCCGACGGCGGCGGCTACTGAGAGGGTGGTATAGGCCAGCTTGGTGTTCGCAACATACCCCACGATCTTCACCTCGACGGCGCCGCTGCGCTG
>RGZZ01000708.1 GCA_010028905.1 Pseudomonadota bacterium
TCGGCCGCAATGCAGGGCAGGAGAGTACCCCCGTCTCGGGAGACCGAGGACATGCAGTTCCTCATGGGGGGCAAGAAGTCGAAGACGCTCCACGAGCCGTGGAGGATCTTCCGGATCATGGGCGAGTTCGTCGAAGGATTCGACACCCTCGCAGAGCTGGGTCCCGCGGTGTCGATGTTCGGGTCGGCACGAATCCGCGAGGGGCATCGATACTACGAGGCCGCCCAGCAGGTGAGCGCCATGCTGGCGCGCGAGGGATACGCCATCATCACGGGGGGCGGCCCCGGCCTCATGGAAGCGGCCGGACGCGGCGCGCGTGACGCCGGCGGCGTCTCGGTGGGGCTGTCGATCGAGCTGCCCTACGAAGAGACCTTCAACCCCTACAACAACATGGTGCTCAACTTCCGCTACTTCTTCTGCCGCAAGGTGATGTTCGTGAAGTACGCGCTCGGGTTCGTCATCTTCCCGGGGGGGTTCGGAACGCTCGACGAGCTCTTCGAGGCGCTCACCCTCGAGCAGACCGGCAAGATCCGCGATTTCCCCGTCGTGCTCTACGGCAGCGAGTACTGGGCCGGCCTGCTGGGCTGGATGCGCTCGACCATGATGACCGAGTCGACCATCAACCAGGAGGACCTCGATCGCTTCCTGGTGACCGACGACCCCGCCGAGGTGGTGGAGCACATCAAGCGCCGAGGACACGCCGCCCTCGAGGGGCGAGCGTCTTCGAAAGCCGACCTCTGATGCGCGGCCTTTGCGAGCGCGCCCCCCGCATCTTGCGAATGGGGGCCGTGATGCTCATCGGCCTGGCGATGCTGCTGCAGGGCGCGCTGGCGCGGTCGCTCAACATCGAGATCCTGCCCGTCGGATACGTGCTCTCCCCTGACGAGGTCATCGACACCCTGGGCCGCGACGTGATCAGGCCCGGCGTGGCCAACCAGAGCGCCTGCGCAATCACGCTCCCCGACATGGAGGCCGCGGTGTCGCGTCGTGACGACCCCGTGGCGCTGCTCCTGAGCAACGCGCCAGAGGTCCTCGATGACCGCGTGCTCCCGCGGGGACGCGGGATCCTTGCCGCGGCCGACGTGCCGGCGGGCAAGGTTCGCCTCCTCGTCTCCCACACCAACGCCTACCCGCTGGCTGAAGACTACGTGCTGCGCATGCACAATCCCGGCGAGGAGATTGCCGACGTGGTGCTCGACGCGCGCGCCACCGCACGGCAGAACCCCATTGCCGGCGCCTTCGCGGCCGATACCACAGTGGGCGGCGCCCTCGTGCGCGCCTTCCTCGACCTCGAGCGGAACGGGCCCGCGGTGGGATGGCGGGTGGTCGATGGAGATCGCCGCAGGCTCATCCGTACCGGACAGTCTTCAGAGACACGCCTGATCACGCAGGTGAGGGGCCTCGGCATGGCATGGCTCACCCTCACCACGTCGGTTCCGCTGCACCTCGAGGTGTGCGCGGTTCCCAGCGGCGGAGAGATCGGCAGCGCACCCGTCGTCTCGCGCTCCGGCAGCCAGGTCCGGGGGCTGTTCCAGAAACCGGACACGAGCATCGAGGCCGTTGTAGACGTGACAGAGGGCACGCCGACGCGACTCGTCTTCGGAGGGGCGCAGCGCGACAACCCCAAGGGAAAGCTCGACACGG
The DNA here is from genome assembly GCA_010028905.1 of Pseudomonadota bacterium. Lineage (NCBI taxonomy): Bacteria > Pseudomonadati > Pseudomonadota > Pseudomonadota bacterium. The sequence goes on from RGZZ01000708.1 coordinate 1,645, forward strand.
GAACGTACATGACGGGCACCGACACCACCGGGACGTCGGCAGACCCGCAGACCAACCGGGGCGACTACGGCGGGATCACCCACCTGCGAATCACCGTGAAGGGCACGCCGCAGAACCACTGTGTCGGGGCGACCTTCGTCCTCGTGGCCGGCGGCCGCAAGGCGGCCCTGCTGCCTGTGAAGGACGGGAAGCCCGTGACCGTGGCCCAGTGGGGC
>RGZZ01000709.1 GCA_010028905.1 Pseudomonadota bacterium
CCGATCTACAAGAGGCAGCTTGAGTATTTCTGAGGCGACGATGTGTCAACCTCAAACGGGAGAAGGACAGTGTGGTGTGTTGTTTGTTGCTGTCAAAGGCTGCGAACGGTGGCGAAGTAGGTTGGCGACCCTCTCTGTGGGTTGGCATTGTAGAGGATGTATGTACGGTGTTGGTGTCAATATGGGAAACGCGAAACAGGGAGATGAAGGTGGAAGGTGCATGGCGTCGAACCCATGGTCTCGCGGTGTGAGGGCAGGGTGTCTCGAGCCGCGCGTGTACAGAAGAACGATGGAGAGACGTCATGGCGCAGGTGATTCAGGCGACCGAGCGGCAGAGCCGCTATCAGACCCTGTCGACGCTTCACCAGCGTGGGGGGGTAACCGTGGTGCTGGCCCGAGACGTGGTCATGGGCGGGCGCCAGGTCGCCGTGAAGCGGATCGGGGGGCGGTCGCAAGACCTCGAGGCGCTGCGGCGCGAGGTGTTGCGCCTGGTTTCGCTGAGCCACCCGAACCTGGCCGGGGTGAACGACGGCTACGATGACGATGACGGGTTCGTCGTCGTGACCGAGTATGCCGAGGGCGATACCCTCGAGAAGATCATGTTGCGCAACGAGCTGCCCATGTGGGTGGCGGTCGACTACGTGGTTCAGCTGGCCCAGGGGTTAGAGTATCTCCATGCGCAGACTCCGCCGGTCTGCGTGGGGCTGATCGAACCGGCGCATGTGGTTGTTGATGGCCGTGGGCGGGTGCGTCTGGTGAACTACGGCTTGACGCGGCTGCTGCCCCCCACGATGCGCCCGTCAGATCGGGGAGCAAGCGCCGTCTGGCAGTATGCCGCACCCGAGATGAGCCCCGTGCAGCCGCCCGACGTGCGGGCCCATGTGTATGCCCTGGGGGCGCTGCTCTACGCGCTGTTCACGGGTGACGCCCCCTCGAAGGGCGGAGATCAGCGCAGCGTGCAGCCGGCTTCGGTGCAGAAGATCGTGTCGAAGGCCATGTCTCCGTTGGCCGGTGATCGCTACGCCTCGATGCGCGAGCTTCATGAGGCGCTCGAAGGGCTGTCTGCCCACGAGCTGCAGGGGGCGGTGGTGTCCAAGGTGGCCCCCGCGGCGCCGACGGCGTCGAGGCCTCCCGCGCCGGCGGGGGATCCGTCAGGGCGGCGGCGTGGGGAGCGCAGGGCGGCGCATCACAACCAGCCCCCTCTGGCGGTGGCGCGCAGGCCTGAGCTGTATGTCGATGGCGGAATGCGTCAGGATATCTCCACCCCAGTGCCGCAGCTGTCGCCGGGCAAGAGCTTCATCGTGCCCTTGGCGGGCGGGATGCTGGCGCTCTGGGTGGGCTTGGGTGGGGCGTGGTATCTGGGCTATCGCACCGATTGGGGAAAGACGCGTAGCAGTGCTGTGCAGCAGACAGAGGCCAGATCTGATGACGGTGGCAGACAGTTTCCTACGTTGCCCACGCAGAAGGGCGATGTCAAGACGCCTGCGCAGAAAAAGACAGGGTTCAGCTTTGAGTCAGTCCCCGCGGGCGCTGATGTATTTCTTGACGATCAGTGCGTGGGCAAGACTCCTATCGAGTTCTGCGAAGCGATGCCCAAGCCCCATAAAGTACAGTATAAGCTTGAGGGCTACGAGGACAGTGCGAATGTACCGATCCCCCTCAAGCCCAATCAGATTCGATTGGTCAGTTTGAGTCTTCACAAAGAAAAAAGAGGCTCCAGTCCTGGTGAGCCGGTTCCTGCACCGGAGCGACGGGATGGCAAGGAGCCCCCTGTCGGGCCGCCCGCAGATGGTTCATATCCAGTGGCGCCAAGTGTAGCCCATACGCCTGCGCCCGCATCGGCGCC
>RGZZ01000710.1 GCA_010028905.1 Pseudomonadota bacterium
GGGGGCAGGGGCCCGCGTGTTCGCGCGCGCTCGCTCGGCGAAGCGGCGTGTCGGCAGCGGCAAGTGCGAGAAGGTCCTCTCCTGGGTCAAGCATACGGTCCTCCCTCGCAGAAGGCAGGCGGCGCCCCCGCGGGTGCGGGCAGCGCCGTCTGGGGGTCTCTATGAGCGGCGGTAACAGTCGTTCAGTGATTCATCGCCCCCTAAGCGGCGCCAAATCGCACTCGCTTTATTCACAAGGTCGTCGTATCTAGGCACTTTGTCCTCGGGGGAGGTTGCGTCTAGCAGGTTCGCCATGCCACGAACCACAGCTTCGAGTCCAAGCAGAACGCGGTCAATCCCTGTGCGATAGTTGAAGCTTATGCTCCCCATAAAATCAAGAACCACGACACCGCGAATGGTGCACTCTGGATGCGCCAAAGCCAGGTCTACCAGAGGCAACAGTTCGTTTTCGTCGCCGCCAGAGTAGTGCAAGGCGAAGTGGACGTGCGCGGTACGGTCGTCTAGGTAGCAGGCTTCGGGCTTTAGGTGCGTGAGGTCTAGCAGCAGGGCGTCGACGCTCGAGCGGGGCCCAGTCACTGTCAATGCGTATCTCACGGGGCGTGAAGAGGTAACGTCGGTCGGCATATTTGGAAATGGCTCCTTCACTTATTTTTGAGGTCGGGTCTGGGGCACGCTCAGCACGCGCGCCATATCTCGAGGGGTCGTCCCGCGGTCGGGTGTCGCTCGCTCTTTGCCAGGCTGTGGGCGTTCAGCAGCTCGAGGGCCGCGTCGATGTCCTTGGCATTCACTTTGTGGTATAGCAGGTCAGAGATGGCGGTGCGGGTCATCCCGTCGCGCGCCCGCAGCTCGAGCAGAATGCGCTCAGCGTGACGGCGCACGGGGTCCGCAGCTCCGAAGATGTAGTCGACGCTCTGGGCGCAGTAGCTCCAGACAGCGTAGGCGGCGCGCAGGTGTTCCGCACGCACTTCCGTCGCGCCGTCTAACAGGGCGTACAGTAGCGACAGGCGCAGGGTCTGGGCTTCGGCTCGGGCGGTGAGGGACCCGACAAGGTCGTCTCGCTCTGCTGCCATGTCGGAGTAAAGGCGCTCCCAGAGGGCGTATGCGTCTCGGTCCCACCGCAGTTCCCCGCGCGTGCGGGCGGTCTGCACTGCGTCTCGCAGGCGAGTCTCTAGTCGCACCAGGTCGACAGGGTTCGCCCCCCGCGCCCCATGCGGCAGAAGCTTCGTTCGGTGGGAGTGTACCCACAAAAACCGGTTGGCGAAGCCGTTCAATGCGGAGGTCTTGTCGAGTGTCGCGCTCAGCTCGGCGGCGGCGCCCGTCCCAGGCGTCTCGGAGGACGGCGGAGAGTATGTTTCCTTCGCGTTTGCCTTGGGAGAGAACGGTGGCAAATTCCCCCTCCGTCACAAGAACGCGCTTGTCGTCTACTCCCGCGTCAGCTACGCAGGCTTCCCCGTTTTTGTCGGTCCCCAGCGAGGCGTCTCGCACGGCGTAAATGAGCCCCTCCCCCGAGGAGAGACCGCTCCTCAGCCGCTCGCCGAAGGTAGGGTCGACCCGCTCCCACAGGCGCATGACGTGCCCCAGGGACGTGCCCTTCCGCGCTTTCGCGCTCTGTCCCACTATGACCGCAAACAGGCAGGCATGGTGTTGGGTTGCTTCCGCGAGCATATGCGGCCCACGTCCAATAGCGGCGCCCGCGGCAACCAGGTCCTGCGCCAGGATAGCGGCAGGGTGGGCTTCTGTGTGCGGTTCGACCAGGCGTACATGCTCGCCGAGGGGACCGTGCAGGGCTTCCTCCCCCAGCTCAGGGGGAGGAAGCCCTGCACGGTCCCCTCGGCGAGCATGTA
>RGZZ01000711.1 GCA_010028905.1 Pseudomonadota bacterium
CGGTGCCGCAGCCGCTCGTGGCGACTGCCAGCTGGTCCTGTCCCCCACGGTGCCGTGGTGGACATCGGCCTGTCCCCCACGGTGCCGTGGTGGACGCGGTGCCGCAGCCGCTCGTGGCGACTGCCAGCTGGTCCTGTCCCCCACGGTGCCGTGGTGGACACCTTGCCGCGGCAACTCGTGGAGCCTGCCAGCTGGTCTTGTCCCCCACGGTGCCGTGGTGGACATCGGCCTGTCCCCCACGGTGCCGTGGTGGACATCGGCTTGTCCCCCACGGTGCCGTGGTGGACACGGTGCCGCGGCTACTCGTGGCGCCTGCCAGCTGGTCTTGTCCCCCACGGTGCCGTGATGGACATCGGCCTGTCCCCCACGGTGCCGTGGTGGACACGGTTCCGCAGCCGCTCGTGGAGACTGCCAGCTGGGCTTGTCCCCCACGGTGCCGTGGGGGACATCGGCTTGTCCCCCACGGTGCCGTGGTGGACACGGTGCCGCGGCTACTCGTGGCGCCTGTCAGCTGGGCCTGTCCCCCACGGTGCCGTGGTGGACACGGTGCCGCGGCTACTCGTGGCGCCTGTCAGCTGGGCCTGTCCCCCACGGTGCCGTGGTGGACACGGTTCCGCAGCCGCTCGTGGAGCCTGCCAGCTGGTCTTGTCCCCCACGGTGCCGTGGTGGCCTTCGGCCTGTCCCCAACGGCTTCGTGGTAGACATACACGCAGTCTGCCGAGGTGCATACCGATCGATTGAGCGCCTTCAATGACTTCACGACTATGCCGCAGTGTGCTGTGACAGGACCCCTCGACGTGGGGCTTGACAGTCTCTACTCACTTTGTTAGCATGCTCTTAGATAATAATCATTATTAGAGAGGACGCAGTGCAATGGAGACCGCACAAGCGCTCTGTGAGCGCCTGCGCGAGCGAGGGTATGCGGTGACCCCGCAGCGTCGAACCATATTCGAGGTGCTCGAAGGGGTGACGCACCATCCCTCTGCCGAGCAGGTTCATGAAGAGGTCCGTCGGCGTCTGCCAGATGTGTCCCTGGCCACCGTCTACAAGACCCTCAAGGAGCTCGTGCAGATGGGCGAGATCCAGGAACTGAACTATCACGGCGACCGCAGCCGCTTCGATCCGCGGGTCGACGCGCACAGCCACCTGAAGTGCCGTCGATGTGGCCGTCTGGCCGACGTCGACCTCGACTTCGGGCACCTGAAGCTGTCGGTCGAGCACAGTCACGGGTTCAATGTCGAGCGCCACGAGGTGGTCTTCCATGGCGTGTGCGGCGACTGTCAGGCCCAGGCGAGCGACAAGCCGAGGTAGCACAGCGACACTCCTTGCATCCGAGCAGAGCCCCCGCGTGGGGCTTTTCTCAGGCCTCTTATCAATAATAATTCTTATCAAAAAACGCCGGTCAGACAAAAACGAACCCGAAAGGAGACCCATACCAATGACCGATCTGAACGCCCTGCTCCGAACTCCGCTGAAGGTGGGCAAGCCTGCTCCTGACTTCCACATGAAGACCACCGCCGATCTGGCCACGCTGCAGAGCGAGGCACGCCTCTCTGACTATCGCGGGAAGTGGCTTGTGCTCTTCTTCTACCCCCTCGACTTCACGTTCGTCTGCCCCACCGAGATCACCGCGCTCAGCGACCGCGCCGACGACTTCAAGGCCCTCGACGCCGAGATCCTGGGCGTCAGCACCGACAGCGTCTTCTCCCACCGCGCCTGGATCGAGCTGCCCCGCGACCGCAATGGTCTCGGCGCCATCCGCTTCCCCCTGGCCGCCGACACCACCCTCAGCGTCTCACGGGCCTACAACGTGCTCGTCGAGGAAGAGGGCATCG
>RGZZ01000712.1 GCA_010028905.1 Pseudomonadota bacterium
GATCGTGCGTCGCAGACGGCGGTCGGTGCCGATCGTCGCCGTACGGTCGAACAGGCCAGTGTACGACTTGTTGACGTCGACGCCCCAGCGCGAATGCAGGAGCAGCCCGATGCGCAGCCCGACCAGCCGGACGATGTCGCCGTTGCTCGGCAACGAGTTCAAGCGAACCCCGCCACAGCTGGCGACCGTCCCCGCCGTCGAGAGAATCGACTCGGTGTCTGAGAAGCAAATCGACGACGTCGTGATCACGCCGGCGGCGACCGTGTAGTGGATGAGGTCGAGCCGCGCCTGAAAATCGTCGACGTCGGCGAGGATCGGCGTGAACGAGAAGGCGCCGTTCGTGCTGACGAGGTCGGCATATTCAAGGGTCGACGTCGTCGTGTTCAGCTTCAGCGCCGCAAGGCGCAGGCGATAGACACCCGCGCCCTTCAGCGAGGCCGAAGCGTCGCAGCTCGCGGTCGCGCCGCTGACGCATCCCCTCAGATTCTTCCGAGCATTTCCGTCAGCACGCGGTGGTCGTCGAGCTCAGCGGCGAGCGCTGACGTCAGCTTCCGGAGCCAATCGGCGCGCATCGTCGGCAGGCAACCGTACCAATAGGAGCCCTGTCGGAAGAGCGAATGCGTACGGCGTTTCACCGTATTCGCACGAAGCCACGCATCCATTCCAGAGCGCTCCGATGCAGCGCCGATCAACGTCAGAAAGGCAATCGCGATCGCCAGCAGCATCAGCAATCGATCTCGGCGATCGGCGCTGCGAATACGGGTCGCGCGTAGCCCCATGCCGAAGCGCAGGTCCTTCTCGTCGCGAAAGGTCTCCTCGATCGTGAATCGTCGACCGTAGAGCTTCACGAGGTCACCAGCGCTCATGTCCTCGCAGTTCGTCGCAAGGAACCAGGCTTCCTTCATCGACTTGCCCTTCACCGTCACGATGGCGCCGACGGAGGTGCGATCCGCCGTGACGCGGGCACCCGCGAGCTTGCGCGCGCGACCGCTGGCTGCGAGCCACGACGACGCGGGTTTCTGCTCCCCGTCATGCTCCACGAGGACGGCGCCTCGAAAGCGAATCACGTATTTCCAACCGAGAACATCAAGCACGTCGTAGTGAACCTGACTCCCGAATCCGCGATCCGCGAGCACCGTCACATCGATGTGTTCGGGGATCGCGGCGTGTACGGCTTCGATGAGCGCGTGCTCTGCTGCGGTCCGATGATCGCGAAGTTCCGATTTCTTGTACGTCTTCCAAGCCAGCGGCGTCGCACGCCCATGCGTCGTCACCACGTACATGCAGAGCGTCGCATGGTCGTCGGCGTCGAACTCGGTCCAATCCAGCGCGAGCAGCACCTCGGGCCGTCCGCCGAGGACAAAGCGCACCCACGCAGGGCGCAAATGCTCGACGTCGAGACCCTTGTTGCTCAGGAATCTGTCGAACTGTTTGATCCCGTGTTTCGGCTTGATCTCGGCAGTCTCCGCGTAGGCGGCACCGATCGCAGCGACCCCCGCTCGCATCGCTCGCATCGTCGCCGCGGAGTAGTTTGCGAGCGCATCGAGTCGCTGACTGTGTTCGTCCTCGAAGATCGAATCGAGCATCCGTCGCATCCTCAGCGCGCTGCGACGAGCGCGGCGAATCTCTATCAGTGACGGACGACGGTGGCGAGACGAGGGTCGACGGGCGGTACGCATGCACGTCAGACGCTGCCGATGGCTGCAAAATTCTGAGGGGATCCGTCAGGGTCGTTGGACAATTCGTTCCTGCAGCCCGAGGCCCCGGCAGTCAGACAAGCGCCCAACGCGAGCGCAGCGAGCGCGTGGAGGAAACGTGCGGTGGTCATGG
>RGZZ01000713.1 GCA_010028905.1 Pseudomonadota bacterium
CCCCGAATGCGCTGGCCGTTGACCCGCAGGCCGATTTCTCGCTCATCATCTCGTACCACAACGACGAGCGCATCCGCCGCGATGCAACAGGAGCACTCGAGCTCGATATCGCGCGCATCTCCGAGCTGCCCGACGTGAAGCCGGTGCTCGCGCAGAACACGCGGGCGGTGCTGGCGCTCAAGGACGCGGGTCGCTGCGGTCTTCACCCGCTCAACCGGGTGAAGGCCACCGTGCGCGTCTCGGTCGATCTCACGCAGCTGCTCCCGCAGCTCGTCTGTCCGCGTCGCGTCGAGGTCCTCGACCTCACGGTCGACGGTCGGGCGGTGCAGGGCGCGCTTCGCGATCATCTCGTGCTCTTCATCCAGGACGGGGTGTACGCCACGAAGTGGCTGCCCGCGTCCAGCAAGGGCAGCTGGTCGGAGCACAGCGAGCAGGCATTCGAGGTCGAGGTCTTGCAGGCCGTCGACACCGCGATGTCGCCGCCCACCTCTCGCGGTCCCTGAGCCGGACCTTCGCAGCCCCCGCAGGAAACGTTCTCCCCCGAACCGCGCCCAGGCGCGTCTGACGCCCGACCTCCGTCGGTGTCACCATTTCGATTGAAAGGTATCAGGACAATTCCCCATGGATTGGAACCATCTCAAGAACCCCGTCTACACGGTCATCGTTCTCGCGCTGACCGTGGGCGGTTTCTTCTGTCTGTACAACCCCAGGACCCAGGAGTGGAACATCAAGCTCGGTCTCGATCTCCGCTCTGGCAGCCGCATCGTCGTGCAGCTCAAGGCGCCTGAAGATCATCCGGAGCTCAAGATCGGCCAGACCGAGGTCGAGCGCACCCGCGCCGTGTTCGAGCGTCGTCTCAACCCCAGCGGCACGCGCGAGGTCATCATCCAGCCCGAGGGTGTGGGCAGCACCAACCGCCTCATCGTCGAGCTCCCCGAGGTCACCGATGTGCGCACTGCAGAAGAGCAGCTGCGCAAGGTGGCGCGTCTCGAGTTCAAGTCGAAGCAGTACGATCCCAAGACCCGGCGCGAGGACTGGGTCACCGTGCTTGACGGCACCTACATCAAGCACGCCGACTTCGAGCCCCTCGGCTCGACGGGCCAGGCCAACGCGGGCCGCGTGGTGTTCGAGCTGACCAAGGACGGCGCGACGAAGTTTGGTGACATCACCACGCGCATGGTGGGCCAGCCGCTCGGCATCTTCTTCGACAAGAAGCTGGTCTCGGCACCCAACGTCAAGACCCCCATCACCCAGGGCAGCGGTGAGATCTCGCCCATCGCTCCGCTCACCGAGGCCAAGGAGATGGCCGATCTGCTCAACGCAGGCGCGCTTCCGGTCGACGTCGAGATCGTGAGCAGCATGACCGTGAGCCCCACCCTCGGACATCAGTCGCTGATGCAGAGCCTTGTGGCGGGCGGCATCGGCCTGGGTCTCGTCATCGTCTTCATGTTCGTCTTCTACCGCCTCCCCGGTCTTGCCGCAAACGTGGCGCTGGTGGTCTACACCGTGCTCACGCTGGCCACGATGGTGATCGGCGGCTTCGTTCTCACCCTGCCCGGCATCGCCGGCTTCGTGCTCTCCATCGGCATGGCGGTTGACGCCAACGTGCTGATCTTCGAGCGCCTGAAGGAAGAGCTGTGGTCGGGCAAGGGGCTCCGCACGGCGGTGGAGGTGGGCTTCAAGCGCGCCTTCTCGTCGATTCTCGACGGGCACGTGACCACGTTCATCGGTGCCGCAATTCTCTACTACATCGCTTCTGGAACGGTGAAGGGCTTCGGGCTCACGCTGATGGTCGGGACCGTCTGGTCGATGATCACAGCGGTCGCGTTC
>RGZZ01000714.1 GCA_010028905.1 Pseudomonadota bacterium
GGTGGCGCAATAATGAGCGGCACCCGCAGGGAATGCTCAAACAGCGCCTGCTTGGCCCAGTTGCCGTGCTCCCCAAGCGCCCAGCCGTTCTCGACATGACGAGAACCACGACGATCATCGGAGAGCTGATCCAGCTCATCACCGAGCTCGAAGATCTCACCACGTCACTGGGCAAGGAAGGCTACTCGTACTACAAGGCCGGATTGTTCTACGACGACATCACGCTTGACACGTGCCGCCGTGTCGAGGGCGCGCTGCAATCGTACGACAAGGGGCAGCGCGAGCTGTCTGACGGTCTCGACGACAGTCTCTTCCTCAAAGACGAGGAACCAGGGCCGTTCACGAAGCTGCGCAAGATGTTCACGGGCCAGCTCCTGCGTCGCGAGCTCGGCGCATATGAGCGAACGCTGAACGAAGCCTACGCCGAGCTGGCCAGCCGCATCCGCGGGGTCGCGAACACCGACCCGCGTTCTCTATCGGCCAAGATGCTGCGCATCTGCTCAACCATCAAGCGACTCGAGAGCGAGGTCGACCACCGCTGGGAAGAGCTCGAGGTTCGCACCAAGAACGAGCGTAAAGGCCCCATGTTCATCCTGGTGCTGAACATGTTCGTGATCAACTTCTTCAAGTTCAGCAACCAGCAGTGGTTCCGACACTGGATTGCGCATCTGAAGGCATTTCAGGAAAAGGTGGGAGACCGAATCCATCGCGAGGTGGAGCACGATCTGTCCGTGGAAGACGAAGCGGCTGAGACCACCAACCGACAACGCCGCACCGCACCCAGGCCGTCTTCCGCGGGCCCCGGGCGGGGTGTTCCAGGCGAGCGGTCTGTTGATCTCGGCGGCGACGGCGACGACGACGAGGCGAGCACGCCTGCCGCGCCGACATCTGCGCGACCTCCCGCGGTGACCTCGTGGCGCGACCGGGTGTCCCCCGCGAGTGCGCCCGCCGAGCCGCCTGCCCAAAGCCGCACGCCTGCTTCATTCGACCTCGGCGGAAGCGACGACGACGAGGCGCCGTCACGCCGCGCCCCTGAGCCTGCGCGCCCCGTGCCGCCGCCGCCGCCGAAGATCGAGCGACCGCGTGAAGACACGCGCGCGCTTCCGCCCCTTCCGAAGGCTCCCCCTCGACTCTCCCTGGGAGGCGACACTCCCCCCGTCAACTCGCCCCCCTCACGTCCGCCGTCAGGGCCGGTTTCCCGCCCGCAGAACGACGCTCCGATCACGCCTGCAGATTCTCCAAACCTGCGCCCTCAGATCATCTCGCGTCCCCCACGGCGCATCGAGCCGCCACCGCGCCGAACCGAAGCCCCCCCGCCGCGGCGCCCCAGAGGCTTTGAAGAAGAGAGCGACAGGTCTGACACCTGAGGCCATGAAAAAGACCGAGGGCCGCTGACGCGGCCACTCGGTCTGAGGCTTCCGGCGCCTGACGTCCGCTTACTCGGACGCCCGCGCCCTCGCTCTCGCGACGACCCGGCGCCGCCGCAGCCGCAGCCCACAGACCGCAACCAGGGCGACACACCACAGTGCCATCACGGGGTTCTCCACCGCGAATATCACGGGGGCCAATCCCACGCGAACAGACGCGCGGGCCCAGTCGCGCTCGCGAATCCAGTCGGCCAGGGGAGGCGAGTAGCGATAGTAGGTGGCCACGAACCAGCGGCCAGGGGTCGTGGGAAGCAACACGTGATCACGGAACCCCCACCGAATCCCACGTGGTCAGCCTGCGCGGGTTCCGTGATCACGTGCTGCTTCCCACGACCCCTGGCCGCTGGTTCGTGGCCACCTACTATCGCTACTCGCCTCCCCTGGCCGACTGGATTCGCGA
>RGZZ01000715.1 GCA_010028905.1 Pseudomonadota bacterium
GGTGTCTCACCTATCATAGGCACAGCGGGCGGCGCGGTGCTGCCCGTCCCAATCGCGATGGTTGAACACCTGACCCGACGCCCGCACCCGCGCAACCTCAGCCAGATCGACGTCAGCATACACCCACTGGGGCAGGTCGAAGGTTCCCGAGGCCAGCACCCCGTCTTCCGGGAAGCCGATGTCGACGGGTGTATACACCCCCGCCTTTCCCGTGCTCACGTCGACCGCGGGAGACCACTCGGCGGTGCCCACAAGGGGCGCCTGCACCACGTAGCACTGGTTCTCGAGAGCCCGCGCCTGGCAGCCGATGCGCACCCGCCAGTAGCCAGAGCGGGTGTCGGTGCAGCTGGGCACCGCGATGAGCGTGGCGCCCGCCTCGACCTGGCGTCGGGCCAGCAGGGGAAACTCGCTGTCGTAGCAGATAGCGATGCCCAGACACCCGAACGAGGTCTCGAAGACCTCGAGCGTGTCGCCAGGGCTGATGCCCCACGCCTCGTTCTCGAACCGTGTCATCTGGATCTTGTCTTGATGGCGCACCGTGCCATCAGAGCTGAGCAGGTAGGCGCGGTTGCGGTAGTGCTCGCCGGACACGCGCACGGGGTACGATCCGGCCACGATGTACACGCCGTGTTCGCGGGCGAGCGACCTGAACAGATCGAGAAAGTCGGGCAGGACGCTCTGCAGCGCGTCGAGCTGATAAGACAGCGACGTACGCACCGATTCGGGGAAGAGCGACACCAGCTCCATGCTGAAGTACTCGGGAAACACGAGCAGCCCCGCGCCCTGGGTCGCCGCTTCCGCCACCCAGCGACGCACCTTCTGCGCGTAGGCATCGAATGAGGCATGAAAGCCCACATCATACTGGGCGGCGGCTACGCGCACGCGACTCATGCGTTCACCTCGGTGCGCAGCGATTTCACCCAGAAGACCATGGGCTTCGGCGTCTCTTCATCGTCATCGAGATCTTTCCAGGCGAAGGTGGTGCGCAGCATCGGTTGCTCGGCGTAGCCCTGGCGGCGCCACACCACATCGAGGGGTCTGTATCCCAAGGGGCGGCGCGGATGATCGGGCGGCCGCTGCACGCAGCAGAACGTGCTCGCATCGAAGCGCCCGAGGCGCCGCGCATGGTCTTCTCGGGCGCGGAAGAGGTGCGGATACACGCCACGCCCTCGATGCGCGGGCAGCAGCACCGACTCCGCGCAGTAGAAGTAGCGGGCGGGGTCGTGACCCGCGTTGACGAACGGCTGCGTGAAGTCAGGCGTCTCGGCGTCGAGGGGGAGCCCGGTCGACGCCCCCACAGCGGTATCGCCGTCGAGCACAAGGGCCACGATGCTCTCGGCGCAGTCGGCGTAGGTCTGCAGGTAGCGCTGCTCGTATGCGAGGCTACCGTCGTAGAGGTAGGGGAAATCTCGGAACACCGTGATTCGAAGCCGTGCCAGCTCGGGCAGGTAGCGCGCGAGCTCGGGCTCCTGCCCGCCAAAGGTGAGCAGGGTGAGGCCGCTGCCCAGCGTCTCGCGCAACGCCATCAGCGACTCACCTGGGCGATCCAGTCTTGAAGGTTGTAGTAGTTGGTGATGCGCGCCACCCTGCCGTCGTGCACCGTGAAGAACGCCCCCACGGGCAGGCGGTAGCGCTGCCCTCGCGCCTCAGGCAGCCCCTCGTCGGTGACGAGGTACTCACCCTCGATGACGAGCTCGGCAGCAGCGCGGGCGCCGTCGCTGCTGGTCATGATCATGAGGTCGACCGCCTGCTCGCGGTAGTGGCGGTTCATGCGGTGCATGAACGCGCCGAACGCCTGAATGCCGTGCTCGCTGCCCCCCTGGT
>RGZZ01000716.1 GCA_010028905.1 Pseudomonadota bacterium
GGGCACGACACTCCCGCCACGGCAACCGCCTCCACCGAGGTACACGACCCCACCGACCCCATGGCCGGATTTCCCTACGGCTCGGTGGTGAGCTACGCCCTGTCCGACGACGGTTCACCCATTCTGCTCACGAGCGCATTGGCCGAGCACACCCGCAACTTCAGCGCAGATTCGCGCGCCTCGCTGTTCGTGGGCGAGACAGGTAGAGACGGTGATGTGCTGGCCCTCGGACGCGTGACCCTGCTGGGCGTCGTCGAACGCGCGACCGATTCCGACGACCGTGCCCGCTACCTCGACCGTCATCCGGAAGCCGCCTACTACGCCGATTTCAAGGATTTCGCGTTCTATCGCCTGCAGGTGAAGGCCGTGCGCTACATCGGCGGATTCGGCCGCATGTCGTGGACCCCCATCGAAGACTGGGGCTGCGCTCGCCCCGACCCTACGGCCGCGTTCGCGCCAGGTGTCATCACACACATGAACGACGATCACGCCGACAGTCTGGTGCTGCTGTGCCGGCACCACGCGGGCCTGTCGGAGACCACCGAGGCGCGCATGCAGGGGTTCGATCGCCTGGGCTTCGAGATGCAGGCCGTCACGCCCCAGGGGCCGCGATTCGTGCGACTCGGCTTTCCCCAGCCCGTCGAGACGCCAGAGGCGACACGCGCCACGTTCATTGAGATGGTGAAGGAGGCACGCGCGCGGTGAAATCGCTGACCGAGCACCTGTGGATGGAGGTCCCGAAGCGGCGGGGGTACATGAACATCACCCCCAAGGTCGACGAGCTGGTGCGCAAGAGCGGGATTCGCGAAGGGCTCTGCCTCGTGAACGCCATGCACATCACCGCCAGCGTCTACATCAATGACGACGAGGGCGGGCTGCTCGAAGACTTCGACGACTTCCTCGAACGCCTGGCCCCGTTCAACGCGTCTCCCTCGGTCTACCGCCACAACCGCACGGGGGAAGACAACGGCGATGCCCACATCAAGCGCCAGATCTTCGGGCGTGAGGTGGTGGTGGCCATCACCGATGGAAAGCTCGACTTCGGTCCGTGGGAACAGATCTTTTACGCCGAGTTCGATGGGCGACGCAAGAAGCGCGTGCTCGTGAAGATCATCGGCGAGTGAGGAGCCTGCCATGACACGCGCGACCCCAACGCACCGCCGCAGGCCAGGCGCACTTCTGGTGGCGCTGCTCACAGGCTTGTCGGCGTGGCTCACCACGGCCCCGCGGGCCGCCACTGCCGGCCCGGCGCTCACCCTGCAGGTGAAGGCCCCCTGGGCCGAGGGGGGCACCATCGATGCGCGCTACACCTGCGATGGCGCCGATGTCTCGCCCGCGCTGTCGTGGCGCGGGGGCGGCAATGGGTCTCTGTTCTTCGCCATCACGTGCGTCGATCCAGACGCCCCGGGCGGTAGCTTCGTCCACTGGCTGGTGTATGATCTCCCGTTCCGCGGCGGGCGCATCAACGAAGACGCGCCCAAGACCCTGACCCTCCCGGGCGGTGCGCGGCAAGGCCTGAACGACTTCGGGCGCGTGGGCTGGGGAGGACCTTGCCCCCCCGTGGGCGCGCGCCATCGCTACGTCATCACGGTGTACGCCTACCGCTCGCCGCTGGGCCTGGCTCCCAAGTGCCGCATCACCGATCTCGAGAAGGCGCTGAGAGGGCGCGTCACACAGACGGGCCGCGTGACCGGTGTGTTCGCCCATTGAGGCCTCGCAAGGATGAGAGGCTCGCCCCCGGGCCAGCCCTCGGAAGACGCCCGCGCGCGCTGACCACGCGCGCGATGACGGTGCTCGCGCTCGCCGCGCTCACCCTCGCGC
>RGZZ01000717.1 GCA_010028905.1 Pseudomonadota bacterium
CGCGCGGTGAGCACGCGCACGAACTGTCGGCTCATGGCGCAGGCGTCGTCGATGGAGCCATACCGCTTCTCCGCGAGATCACGCAGCAGGCAATCGCCGAGCACGGCGAGCCCTCGGGGCGGCATTGCCGCCAGCTGCTGATCAGACAGATCGCGCGCCAGCTCGAGGGGCCGTCGGTGCATGTCGAGGCGCTGCATCACGTGGCGCGCCACGCGACGGGCCGCCCCGTGCATGGGCGGCATGAACGTGCTGACCTCGTGGCGAAGACGACGGGCGAACGGCTGCTTCTCGATGGGCTCCGGGTTCTCGACGACCGGCCGCGGGGTCGACGGCAGCGACGGATCGCCGCCAAGACTGGCGCTCTGCGCCACAGCCTCGGCCAATCGATCGAGCAGCTGCTCGCGAAAGGCGCCGTGGTAGCTGTCGACGATGGTGCCTTGAAAACCGTCGGGAACGAAGCGCTGGTCTGGCCGCACATTGTGGATGTACGCGTGCTCGCCCACCCGATGGTAGGCCTGGGCGTCGCCGTAGCGATCGTCACCGAGCTCATGCAGCCGCGCCTTCGGGAAGGTCGCCTGGAGCTGGGCCAGCACCTCGGTCTTGTAGTTGCCCTGAACCTCAGCCTGATCTTCCGCCGAAGGGTGCAGGTTTTCGGCGGTGTAGCGGGGGTGATCGAGGAGGATGCCCGCCGGGAGCTGCTTCAGGAACGCCTCGTTCACCGCGTGCAGCTGCGCGGGTGCCGCCGACAGGTAGACGATGGGCACCCCGAGCGCCGCCACCCCTTCGAGGAGCTCGCGCGCGCCCGGCAGGGGAGGCTGCACCTCTCCTCGCAGGAGCGCGCCGGCCTTGGTGGCGCGCAGCGTGTCATCGATGTCGGTGACGAAGATGGGGCCATCGTAGTCGGTGGGCAGCGCCAGCACCCGCGCGGAGGCGGGCGCGAGGTCACCGTGACGGGCCTGCAAGGCAATGGGCCCGGAGAGGCTTCCTGCCGACAGCGACGGCAGGTCGGTCAGCGCGAGGCGCTGCTCGCCCTGCGGGTTTGTGGTGGACGCCGACGAGATCGACGACGCGCCCGCCGAGAAGGTGACCTGCTCACCCGCAACTCCACGCGCGGCCACGCGGGACAGCGTGCGCAACTTGTCGAGGCCGGGGGCCTTGTGGCGCAGCCGTGCGCCGGGAGGGTGGCCATGCACGGCCTCTCCGCTCTTCGGGTCGTAGGCGACGAAGCCGTCAACTCCCTCGAGGAACCAGTGCCGCTCTCGCGCGGCGTGGGACGCGGGGAGGGTTGCCTCACGCGGGGCCGAGACGTCAGGTTCTGCGGCCCGCCGAGATGCCGTCGAGTCGAGCGAACCCGCAGACGCTGCGGGCGCGGATGCGGGCGAGGCGGCCTCGAGCGGAGCCGACGCTCCTCCCCGCGCGGGGGCGGGCGGAGCGGTTGCGGCAGTGCGCAGACGCGCAGGGTCGAGTGGCTGCATCAAGTCCAGTCTCCCTCAAGACCTCACCAGGGCATCTCGGGGTCGCCGCGGAGGGCGGCAACAGAAAGCCGTAAGAGGTACAGATTCCACCACCGGTGAGGCTTCCCTCCTTGCAGCGCACCAGGGCGCCCCGCTGCCCCCGAGCTGCGCCTTGGGCAACGCGCTCCCCATTGCCATCGCAATGCGTGTGTGGTACGGTTGTCGAGCCTTTCACACCGAACCCCTCGTGCTGGGAGCCCTCACACCTGTGCGCTTCGCTGAGCCCCCCCCTGCCCGCCCCCGCGTCAGAGGTCTGAACGACCGGGGATGCGCGTCCACCAGCGTGCGCACCGAGTCCGC
>RGZZ01000718.1 GCA_010028905.1 Pseudomonadota bacterium
CCCTCGAAGAAGACCTCTGCCTCGGCGTGGCGGCACCAGTAGCGAACGGTCTCTTCCGATCGACGGAGGAAGTCGTTGAAGCCACCGAGCCGCGTGGGCAGGTAGACCTCGACCCGGGTGCCCTCCACGGGCTCGTCGAGGCTGATGCGCTCGAACGTGCCGTCAGGCTTGAAGAGAACCCGCCAGTGCTCGCCGCTCTTCCCGGTGTCGACCACCACCGCCACGGGCTTCACCGAGAAGACCGAGACGAACCCGATGCCGAACTTCCCGATCTTGGTGAGGTCGTCTTCTTTCGATGATGAGAAGAGACGGGTGAGCTGGGTGTCGATGATGCGTCGATCCATGCCCTCGCCGTAGTCGATGACCCGGGCCACCGCGACGCCTTCGGCGGGGCGGTTCTCGACCTCCACGTCGACGCGGCTGCTGCCCGCGTCGATGGCGTTCTGCGTCGATGGCGTTCTGCACGAGCTCGCGATAGAAGCAGAGGTCCTGGCTGAACTGGTTGACCAGGTTCTGCAGCGTGTCGCTGACGTAGCTGTCTGCTGGCGAAGCGCTCTGCTCACGCGCCATCGGTGGCCCTCCGCGCTGCGTCGTGCGCGGTCATCTGGAAGACGATCTCGCGCACCCGCGCCTCGAATCGCTCGCGCTCCGCACGCGCCTCGGCGTCGCGCTCGAAGCGCAGGTAGTGGCCGATGATCTCGTTCACACGCGCGGCCTCGACAGAACGAGAGAACTGCGCGATCATGGCGCGTCGCTCGTCGAGGGGGGCGGTGAAGTAGGCGTCGGGGTACTCGAAGCTCTCGATCTCGGTGATCACCCGTCGGGTGATGTTCTCGACCGCCCGACCAGAGAGGCCGCCGTCGATGCAGGCCTGCCCGAGCTCACGCCACTGCGCGTCGGTGATGGGGAGGTGCGCGCGGTGGTGCCCCAGCTTCTTGTCGCGCATGAGGGTGACAAAGTCGTCGGCGCTGGCGGCCCCGCGCAGGTGGAACGGATCCTGGGTGATGCGGCTGATGGTGGCGGTGTCCATGTTCAGGGTGTTCGCGTCGGTGAGCATGAACCACTGACCGTTCTTGGGAATCACCGTGCCGTCGAAGATGCCGAACGAGGCCCCCAGGATGTTCTTCTCTTCAGAGCGCAGACCCGCCTCTGAGCGGGCTGCAAAGGCGGTGTCGATGTCGGGCCAGTAGACCCCCACGACCCCCTCGAAGCCCGCCACCTGGCGCTTGAAGATGTCGACCAGCTGCTGGGCCGAGGCGTTCTGATACGATGACGCCCAGTCGGTGCGCGTGATGACCACGAAGCGGGCGGGCACGCCGCGCTCGCGGCAGTAGCGCAGGAAGTAGTTCCCGATGGCATGGCAGGTCACGGTCTTTCCGCAGCCCGGATCGCCCATGGCGAAGAGAACGGGATTGATGCGCTTCGGGTTGGCGCGGGCCACGAGGTCGAAGCCGGCCACGTCGCGGGCGAGGCGCATCCCCGCGGCGAGGAAATCGGCGTTGCCCACCACGTCGTCGGGCCACACGTCGAGCAGCGTGCTGCCGTCTGAATCGGGCGCCTGAGCGCACGGTCGCAGGCCGTCGAACGAGGTGCCGAGCACCTCGAGACGAAGGCCCCGTCGCGCATGCTCGAAGCGTGCGTCGCCGCCGAGCTCAGCCGCGCCGGCGCCGAGCAGGGCGAAATAGGCGTGGAGCGTTGCGAGCAGACGCGCGTCGCAGGTGACGCGCTTGTTCGGGTCGGCGTGTCCACGGTAGAAGGCGAGGTGCTGCAGGCAGTCGTCGAGCACGGCCTCGTGCAGGCGCTGCGCAGG
>RGZZ01000719.1 GCA_010028905.1 Pseudomonadota bacterium
CGCCGTGATGGCCTCTTCGGGTGAGCTCCCCCGCTGCTCGTCAGGCCTGCTCTTCACGCTTCTCTCGCCCGTTCATCATCAGCGAAACCAGCGCTATCGCCACGAGCGGGGGTGCCCCGACGAGCACGAACAAGCGCAGGGCCATGAACAGCACGGGAAGAACCGCCCACGCATCCGGATGACCGATCATGCGATCGATGAGCGTGCTCTGGGCCAGCAGCCAGCCTCCCAGCAGATCGATGACGAGCGCCACGGTGATCGTGATCAGGGTTGAACGGGCGCGGTCACGGCTCATGGCGCATGCATGGGCGGTGCCGTGGTCATGGCGAGCATCACCGCGTCGGCCAGGGCGCCTCCGAGCACGTAGCGCCGCTCTCCTTTTCCTTCTACGGGGGATCCAAGCAGGGTTGCGGTGCGCATGAGGGCGAGATAGGCATCGCGATCACCTTGCATGCGCGACACCGCTATGGTGAAGGCCGTAGCCGAGGCGCCGACACCGAAGATCACGGGGCCGGAATCGATGTCGCCGCTTCCCGCGATGACGCCCTGGGGATATTCGTTGACGAGGCCGAAGCCATTGAGGGTGAAGAAGCTACGGGTGTGCAGGGCCGTGTAGAGGTCGCGCGACAGCGCAGGGTCGGCAAACGCCAGGAAGTATGCGGAGAAGGCGGTGCCGGAGGCCCGAGGCTTGTCGAGGGGGGTGCCGGTGCCGGTGCGGGTATCGATGGCCTGAAGCACGAGGCCTGTGCTGGCATCGACGGCGTGCGTGCGGAATGCGTTGCACGCGCGTGCGAGGGCGCGTGCGTGGTCGGTTCGTCCCGTGGCTCTTTGCCAGAGCCCCACCGCGCCCAGCGCGGTGGCGATGTCAGGGGGATATGTCTCATTCGGGTAGGTGGCTAGCGCCTCGAGCGGTTCGTTCTCCAGACGGCGTGCCAAGGCGCTCACGAGGCGGTCGTGCAACGGGGCAAAGCGCGAGGTCGGCGCCACCATGCGGTGCATCCCCAGTGCCATTCCCAGGTATCCGAGCCATGCGGGCGGCGCTATCCCGTTGAACGAAAGGTCGCGCATCTTCCAGTCAGTGGTGCCAAAGGCAAGGGCGTCCGGCGTGAGCATGCCCTCGAGTGCTGCGTCCATTGCGGGGAGCAGGGCATCTTTAAGCTCGGCGTGAGCAAGCACCATCTGCCCCAGCCCGATGACGGTCATCTGCTGGGTCACGAAGCTCCACTCGCCGTCGAATCGCGGGCTCCCCGTGCTGAAACGCAACGCGCTCCCGGCGCGGGCGGCCACGGCTCTGGCCAGGGGCATCTGGGCGTCGAGCTGACCTGCGTAAAGCGCACTTCCGCTGCCTGCGCAGAGGCTGCGGGGAACGATCAGAAGCGCTGCCAGCGCGATGAGCACCAGTGCGCCGCGGTTCTTCCATCGAGGCGATCGGGTGGTGGTGGGCTCGGTGTCGTGCCTCACGGGGTGTCCCTCGCCGGCGAGGCGAACTTTTCCTATGACTCGCGATCAGGAAAAAATTGAGCACGTCTCGAAAACCCGCCCCATCGTGAGCCGCGTCACACCCCCTCCGACCAGCGACCGATGCGCATGTCGGTGGACGTGTGCGATGATGACGTCGTGAACAAGACAAGCCACAAGGAGTGCACGAACGTGCGTAGATCGATCTTCCTCGCGCTCATCGTGAGCGCCCTCATGACGCTGGCGGCCGCCCCGAGCCGCGCCCAGCACGATCCGGCCAATCCCGTGCCCTGGCCCGGCGGAGGCTATCAGGTGATCACAGACGGTCGCCCTCATAGCTGGTACTACC
>RGZZ01000720.1 GCA_010028905.1 Pseudomonadota bacterium
GCCAGACGCATGTCCTCTTCTGGGGTTGCATTGCGGGTGAGCTCACGAATACTGGTCCACGGGATGTCACCATCGCGTAGCCCCTGGGAGAGCGCGGGCAGGTGCTCGAGGGCGCGGGCCACGCGCAGCATCTCGTAGGCCGGCTGCGGGTCGAGCTTCAGCTCGCGCACCGCAAAGGTGACCACGCTCGAGCAGCCGCGCTCGAGATGCACCCCGCGGCGTTCCACCGCCAGCAGGCACACCGCCAGCTCCCAGCGCGAAGCGCCGAACTGACGCCCGCGTCGCTTCACCTCGCCGAGCAGAACAGAGACATCGAGCTTCACGAGTTCACAAAGTCGCTCGAACATATAAGAAGACCCCCGCGTGATGATCGCGCGGCCTCATGGCCGTGCTGGTTGAATCGATTCACACGAAGGTCATCAAGAGCGAGGGGCTCGGCGGCGTGCGGGCTGAGCGCAGATGCGCGCTGCACGCCTGTTCCCCACGCATCCTGTTTTCGCCGCCCCCCATCTCACTCCTCCTCCCCATTCTTGCAAAACACCACCCCGTTCGCGCAACCCGAACGCCTCCCCATTCTCGCAAAATGCTACCCCGAGCGTATCCCGCACCCCTCCTCCCCATCTTTGCAAAATGCCACACCGTGCGCGACAACCGTGCACCCCTCCCCAATCGGAGGAGACCCCCTTTTCCCGCAAGAAGAAACGTCCTCACCACATCGCCCCGACCGACAGTGACCCGACTGACACAGAACCCGACCACTGGGCCCGTTGCACCCACGCCGTCCACGCCCCCGTCGTCTGCGGCGAACTCGGCCAGCGCCACCACGCCGGCCCAGGTGCGCGAGGCCACCGTCACCATTGACCTGGGCAGCGTCGCCGTGCCCGATCACCCGGATCGCGAGATCCTCGACCTGCTATTCTTCCCCACCGGCGGTGGCAAGACCGAGGCCTATCTCTGGCTAGCCGCCTTCGTGCTGGCCCTGCGCCGACTGCGCGACCCGTCGAGGTCGTCGCCCAGGTGGCGCTTCAACAAGCCGATCACGCAGAGCACCACGCGGTCGTACGCATGTCCCGCGGTGTCGCAGGTCTCCCAGACATACGTCGCACCCCGTCTCGAGAACACGAACGAACCAGCTCGTTGCCATGTTCTGCCTCCGAGCACCTCCCCGTGGGCAGCAGTATGGCAGGCAGTTGTTACCAAGACGTTGCGATGGGGTGAACGTCGTATGAACGCGATGTGAACAGCTTTCTGCGCCCCCCTACCGCGGCACCAGCACCCACTCCTCGTGCAGCTGAAACGCCGGCCGATACGCCTCGAGCATGGCGCGCATCGCCGCGCTCGAGAACCGGATGTGCGCCACGTCGAGCCGCTGGAGCACGATGGCCGAGAACCGCTTCTGCTTCACCATATCAATGAACTGGCCCTCATCCCACAGCCCCTTCTCGGCCATGGCGAAGAGCGACGACGGATCGCACAGCGCCGCAGGGCGACCCATCTGCACCGGCGCCCCCAGGTTCTCAGCGATGATCGGACCGGGGAAGCGATCGAGGGCGGCGCGCAGCTGCTCGAGCTCTTCACTGGCGCGACGCACGTTGTCGCCCACCTTGCCGCCGAGCACGACGCGCGCATCGCCGGCGTAGGCGTACAGCGGTGCAAGCGTAGGCGGCAGCGCCTGCAGCGCACCCCCCACGAGCTGAACAACAAGCGCACTCCCCAGCACCAGGCGCGTGCGGCGCGCCCCGTCCGCGCCAAACGCCTCGGCTACCGACAGCCCGCACACCATCGAGACTGCGACCTGCAG